>JASHXZ010000212.1 GCA_030043285.1 Xanthobacteraceae bacterium
TCATGAGGCTGAGTGATGCCACGCAGCTCATGCGCGCCAATCCGACGTAGCGAAGCGCTTTCATCGTCCCCCCTCTCCATAAATGATCTTTCCCTTGGCAACGGCCAAGCCGCGCCGGCCAGGCACAATCACGACGGGAATGGCCTTTTGATCCGTCACGAAGCTCGCGTTGCAGTCGGGAAAGAGAGATCAAGGCCAAGCGTCGCTCATCAGGATGATGGGCGACCGCAGCCCCAGCCTGCAAATAGTGCGGTATCTTGATGCCACGCGCAAACAAGTTTTATCGAGATCGGCTGCGAAGAATTTGATGGCTTTGTTTGTTGCCGCGAGCGCGCGGTCCGCAACCGATGCGGCGGGTAGGGCGCGGTGGAATCAGAAAACCAGCGGCCAGCGCCGACCCGATTCCGCGGCCACGTCCGGGCAAACAATGTCAGGCAAGACGCCGGCCGCGGGCGCGTCGACGCTCCTAAGGCGCCGTCACCCGTGCCCTACCGCGGCGTTCATGATCATGTCAGAGGCAGCGATCGGATTGCTGTTCAATGTGGTCTGCGTCTCGTCATGCAGAATCGTCTTCAGGTATCTGGAAATGGAATCCTGGGTTTCGGCAATCGCCGCCAAGAGCCAATCTTTGAACGCCTCCATCTTTGGTGGCGCGGGCTTGCCCGCGGGCCGAACGAAATAATACGCCGAATCCGACGGGAGGCTCGGGCCGCAACAGGGTACTACAAGGCGCCCGGCCGCCAAATCGTCGGCAACGAGTAGTCCACGCGCGAGCGCGATCCCCTGTCCCTCGATCGCCGCTTGCAGGATGACGCTGGCCTGCCCGCAAAGGCGGTAGGACAAGTCGCCGAGGCCGTTGTCGCTTGCTGCGGCATGGCCGGCTCGCCGCAGCCATGCGTGCCAGTCCGCACGATCGTCGAATGTGTTTCCGTCGGTTTCGCACAACAGCGGAAACTTGAGCAGGCTCGTGGCGTCCATCGGCGTGCAGTCGCTGAGCAGACGCGGGCTGCAGACGGGGAAGACCTCGTCGCGATGGATCAAGGTCGCATCGACGCCGGGCCAAGAGCCCTTGCCGTAGCGAATTCCGGCATCGCGGTCACCGGCGCGGAAATCCACCAGATGGTCTTCCACGAATATCTGCAGGCCGATGTCGACGTAATGCGCGGCAAGATCGGAAAGCCGCGAGATCAGCCACTTTGCTGCAAAGGAGGTGAACATCGTCACCGCCAGCGTATTGCGGCCGCGGCCCATCCTCAGGTGCCACAGCGTCAAGTCCAAAATGTCCAGGGCTTTGACCACCGACTGCAGGAGTTGCGCGCCCTCCGGGGTCAACACGAGACCATGCTGTTCGCGCATGAACAGCTTGGTGCCGAGTCTCTCCTCCAGCATCTTGATCTGGTAGCTGGCGGCTCCCTGCGTGATGTTCAGCGACTGCGCCGCCTGGGTGAAGCCCCCGAGCCGGGCGGCAGCCTCGAACGTGCGGAGCGGCGCCAGATGAGGCAAATGCTTCATCATCGCCGAAACCAAAACTGTCTAGAGGGAATTCAGCCCCGTTCAGTCAATTTACGATCAACCGCATGAGCAGGGGTGACCTGTATCATGACCCGTATCATATGTCTACCATTAGTCACGCGGCTAAAAACTGCACCTTTACGTGGCACTTGCCTCCACTCCGGCCGGCTCCGGCGCTCCGGACCCGCCGCGCTGGCCGGATAAGCCGCCGGGACTTTCCGTTGCGGACCGTGGCTCGATCGGAGACGGCAAGCCGAACCGCGCCTCAATCGTCTCGGCGGCATCGAGACACAGTTCTTCGCAATAGCGGCCGCTGATGACTTGGACACCGAGCGGAACGCCGTTGTGCAGGCCGGTCGGCACCGCAACGGCGGGAAGACCGAGTATCGATACGGCGAGCATCGGGCTTTGGGCCATCAGAATGGCACGGGTCGTGACGTGATCGCGCACATCGTGACCGACCGGAAAGGGCAGATCCAGCGAGACGGGAGTGACCACGATCGGCCAATCGGCCAGGAATGCCTGCCATTGGCTCAATAGCGAATGGCGTTGCGCGAGCGCGGCGAGACTTTCGCGCGGATCGCGCATCGGCCAGATTTCCCGCCACAGGCCGAGCGCGCGCTTGAGGCCGTCGTCGCCATTGGCCGCGACCAGCGGCTCTTTCTGGGCGATGAGATCAGGCATCGCGAGCGCCGGCCACAGATCCGCCGCCGCGATGATCGGGGGCTCGATCTCGTCCACGATATAACCTGCGTCGGCAAGCGCCCTACCAGCCCGAGCGACGGCGGCCGCGACCGCCGGATGGGCCTTCCGCCCGCCGGGATTCGACACGAGTGCTGCCGCTAGGGGACGGCGCGGACAGGGAGCCGTCGCGGCTGTGAAGCGAGGATCGCGCCGGTCATCCGTCGCAAGGGCCGCCAAGGCAAGCTTCACGTCGCGCACGCGCCTGGCAATCGGCCCCTCCACAACCATCAGCTGCGACGAAATGGTGGGAGGTGTCGCGGCGGTCGCATTGAAGGAAGGGATTCGACCCGTGGTGGGGCGCAGGCCAACCACGCCGCAGCAATAAGCCGGATAGCGGATCGAACCCGCAATGTCGTTACCATGGGCGATCGCACCGATACCGGCCGCGACCGCGGCCGCCGCGCCGCCGCTCGATCCGCCGGCGGTTCGCCCCGGCGCCCAGGGATTGAGCGTCGGTCCGTGCAGATCGTTTTCCGTGAACCAGCGCAGGCAATATGCCGGAGTGTTGGTGCGCCCAATGACGATAGCTCCCGCGCGGCGAAAGTTGACGACAACGGGATTGTCCTCAGCGGCAATCAGATTCCGGTGGGCGGCGACGCCGTAATCGGTCGGATGGCCGCGCTGGTCGGTGTTGATCTTGATCGTAACCGGGACGCCGTGCAGCGGGCCGAGAGCGCTTCCGTGCCCGCGCGCGGAATCGGCCGCATCCGCGGCGGCACGGGCCTCCGCATTCATCGACCGCACGACCGCATTGATTTGCGGGTTAACCGCCTCTAATCGCTCCAGCGCGGAATCGACCGCATCGCGACAGGACACGACACCGAGGCGGATGAGACGGACGAGCTCCACCGCGTCGAGGCGCCACAGTTCCGCGCTGTGACGAGCAGGCTCGCCCTCGTCGATATCGTGGCGATATCCGGGTTGCATGGATCATGAGGTCCCTGCGGCGACCGCTTCGCCGACCCTGCGGGGACGGAGGGGCTCGACCTGCCCGCGCGCGATTCTTGGCGTTCCCGGGATCGGTTCGCCGTGCTGCCAGATCGGGCCGACGCCCTTGTCGCGGAACTGCGGAATGACCTCAGTCGCGAAGAGGGTCATGTTTTTGACCACCTTCCAGTGCGGCATGTCGCCGACTTGCATCGAGGCTGCCACGTGCAGGCCGGCGCCGAGCTCGTCGGTGTAGCGCGCCAGCTTTTCGGCGACGGTCGCGGGGGATCCGACGATGATATATTGGTCCGCCACGAGCTCATCGTAGGATAGCTCCCACAGCTTCTTCATGTTGTGCCGCACACGCGCGCGGAGCATCCCGCCGTAGGATTCCGGGCTGAGGTAGCCGGGCGGGAAGTTATGATATGCGGGAATTTTGAGCCCGATTTGGAATAGCCACAGGAAGTGCTCCCGCGCTTCCGCGTGCGCCTTTTCGTCGGTCTCGGCGACATAGGTCGGAACGCAAAACCCGAGCTGCTCCTTCTTCACCTCCTGCCCGTACTTCTCGGCCGCCACCCGGCGGTACATGTCGTAGGCGGCCTTGGTGAACCAATACGGCGCAAAGACCATCATGAAGGGGTAGCGATGTTTCGCCGCCTGATCGATGGTCTCGGCCGCACCCGTCCCCGGCAGCCAGATCGGCGGATGCGGCTTCTGGAACGGCCTCGGCCATGGGTTCACGTACGGGATGTCGAAGAATCGGCCCTCCCAGGCGAACGGCCCATCCTTGGTCCAGGCGGCGAGAATGAGATCATGAGCTTCCCAGAAACGATCGCGCGAATAGCTCGGGTTGGCCCGCATCGAGTGATATTCCATTCCGGTGCCGCGCACGAAGCCGGAGATGATCCGTCCGCCGGAGATGACGTCCAGCATAGCCACGGATT
>JASHXZ010000213.1 GCA_030043285.1 Xanthobacteraceae bacterium
GATGCCGCGCGCCACCGCATCGCGATAGGTCAGTTCCGCCATGCGAAACCTCCGTCGGCGTAAACGTCGGTAGTCAAAATATCGGTAGGCGGCGTCGGCGCCGCCTTGCATTTTTCCGTCGCCTCGTCGACGCGACGCCGCACGTCGGCATCGATCTCGGCAACGACGGCGTCGGCAATGCCGAACTGCTTGAGCCGCTCGCGATAAAGCTTGATCGGATCGCGCTCCTTCCACTTTTCCAGCTCGCCTTCCGGCCGGTATTTGGCCGGATCGGCGCGCGAATGGCCGCTGTGGCGGTAGGTCATGCATTCGACCAGCGACGGGCCGCCGCCGTCGCGCGCCTTGGCGTAGGCGGCACTCGCGGCGCGGTAAACCGCATCGGCGTCATTGCCGTCGACCACGATGCGCGGCAGGCCGTAGGCGGCGGCGCGGTCGGCGGCCGGGTGCTCAACGGGAATGACGTCGCCGATCGGCGTATATTCCATGTAGAGGTTGTTCTCGCAGACGAAGATCACCGGCAGCTTCCACACCGCGGCGAAATTCACCGCCTCGTGGAAGGCCCCGATGTTGGTGGTGCCGTCGCCGAAGAAACACACCGCCACGTCCTTGCTGCCCTTGTATTGGGCGCGCCAGGCGGCCCCGCAGGCGATCGGCAGATGCGCGCCGATGATGGCGTAAGAGCCCATCACGCCGTGCTCGGCCGAAGTCAGGTGCATCGAGCCGCCCTTGCCGCGCATCAGGCCGTTATCGCGCTGCATCAGCTCGCCCAACACCTTTTCGATCGGCACGCCGCGGGCGAGCGTGTGGGCGTGACCCCGATAGGTGCAGAACGACAGGTCGCCGGGCTTCATGGCGGCGGCAAAGCCGGCCGCAACCGCCTCCTGGCCGAGCGACAGATGGCTCGTACCCTTGACCAGGTTCTGCAGGAACAGGTCGAAAGCGCGCTGCTCGGCCTCGCGAATCTCCACCTGGATGCGGTAGAGCCGCAGCCGCGTCTCCTCGCCTATGTCATCGTTAAGGCTCGCCGCCGAGGCAAGCGCGCGGTCTTCGACCTTGGCCATCACCATCCTCGCAAAAACCTGAAATCCGCTGTGGTCGCAGGCAACTTAGCGCCAGTTGCAAAGCCGAGGCAACGCCGTTGCCACGTCCCGGCCCTGCCGCGACGTTGGGGCTCGGTATGACAGGCATTCAGCGGCCGCGCTGCGCTTTGCCGGCTTGCTGCCTCGCTCCGCACCCTCGCGATCGCAGCAAGCCGACTCTGCTGATGTATGGCCTGTGGACACCGTATGGCGACGTTCAACGCTGGGAGCCCGGCTCCAATAATCTGCTTCGGCACCCTCTTTCTTGTTTAAGGGGCCTCAACAACTCGCAATTGCCAGAGGCGCCGCAGCAGTGTCGAGCGGTCGACGTACGAGATTGTGGTTTGCAGGACACACTGGGAAAAGATTTCGGCGTGTCTGCTTTAGGGGAACCCTAAAATGTGTTAAAGAATCGTTACGTTGGGGGTAGTTATGGGGTTTTTGCGGGAAATTATCGCAAATCTTGGCGTTATGCCTGCGCTGATCATCGTCGCCGTCGTGCTCTCGTTATTCGCAGGATTGGCGATAGGTCTATTTCGCGCTGCAAGGCGGGGCACATCCGCCGAGGCGCGCACTCCCTTATTTTACCTTAGGCTGAATCCATCCCCTGAAGCGTCCGTCTCCCAGGGGGTAGCCGAGAGATCACCCCTACGACGGGCAAAAGCTCGGTCTCGACGCAATGCTATTCCGAAAATCCCGCACAAGTTCGATGCGATCGGTGGAGAATTGCGAATGTTCCGCCAGGTGCGCAGGATGACACAATATGACTTGGCAATTGCTGTCGATGTGAGCCCTACCCATATCTCTGAGATTGAAACAGGAAAGAGAATACCGTCGGAGGAGACTCTCCAAAGAATTATTTTCACACTGGGGCTGAGCGTCCAGGAACGCGCTCGGTTGGGGAAGAGCGTGGCGCGAGAGTAGAGATGCTCCTTGGACCGACTTACGTGGACGTCTTAAGAGTCTCAGGCGCAGCGGCAAATCTGCGTCTGAACCTCGGTCTTTCTGACGACGAGAGCTTTCCGGTAATTGATGTTTTAGAATTTGATATTCAAAGAATATACGCCGGATTCGTTCTAATCATCCGCGCTGACGAACAGCTGGGAGAAGAAACTCTAGCCTTTGCCAAGACTGCCCCACCCCAAATAACTGTTTGTAACGAAATCTATTGTCGTGCCGCGCTTGGAAACTCGTTTGCCAGATACGTATTGGCCCATGAGCTAGGACACATTTGCCTATCGCACAACAAGGAACGAGAGCACGTTTTGAGATGGGGCACAATTTCCAACAACTTGGAATGGGAAGCAGACGAATTCGCATCGGAAATTTTGATGCCAACGCGAGCAATTGAGGGCATGACAATGCTTGGAATTGCCTCCAGGTTTAAAGTCTCTCCGGGTTTCGCAAGGCAGCGCGTCAGTGTTATAAAAAAACGGATGAAACGATGGCGTGCAAGTGCAAATATGCGACTGAAGGAGCCATTTTGGGCTAATTCTCATGTGGACTTAGCCCTAAGAGGGCCGCAGTATAGGGGACTTGTTCATGCATTAGAGCAATTAAAGAAATGCCTAACTCCGCTTCCAAATAAAGCCTAGACGCTTTTTGGCATTGGGAATTGAGACTCCGTAACGGAGAGAATGTAGAAAATCGGAGAAAGGCGAGACGAAACAATAGCTTACGCAACCTCAATTACATTGTAGTCCAGACGAATCCTAGCCCGACTGATCGTTCGCTTTGCCGGCCTTCGCGGTTTCCTCCCGCAGCCGCTTGATCGCGGCGTTGAGCTCGCCGCCATAGATGAAAATCCAGGCGCTGAAATAGAGGAACACCAGCGCCGTCATCGCCGAGGCCAGCCCCGCATAGTAGGTCACATAGGCGGACGAAAATCGGTTGAGGTAGCGGCCGAAGGCAAAGCCGCAGGCGAGCCACAGGATCAACGTCGCCAATATGCCGGGCCACACCTCGCCAAGGCGCCGGCGGCCGGCCGGCAGCCACACATGCAAGATGACCAGCGCCGCCGCGATCACGATGGCCGCCACGACGAGCCGCGCAAAATTGTAATGGCTTTCGAAATCCGCCAGCGACGGCGCATAAGCCAGTGTCGCCTGAAACAAGAGCGGCCCGAGCACCACCAGAAACGCCAGCGCCAACATGCTGATGGCGCTGACCAGCACGTAGGCGATCGATTCCAGGCGCAACAGCCACCACGGCCGCCGCTCGGCGAGCCCATAAGCGCGGTTGAGCCCGATGCGCAGGCTCTCGATGCCGCTCGACGAGAAGTACAGCGCGAATACGGCGCCGAGCGTGAGCACGTCGCCCTGCGCACTCGTCAGCACGTTATGGATCTGGTCGGCAATCGGCGCCGCGACCCGGTGCGGCCAGGCCGCCACGATCAGCTGCGCCACCTCCTCGGAGAGATTCTTGGAATCGAGAAAGCCGGCAAGCGCCGTCACCAGGATGAGAAACGGAAACATCGCCATCAGGGTCGACAGCGCGATATGGCTCGCGATCGCCCAGCCGTCGTCGGCGTTGAAGCGAAAGAAGGCGTCGATGACAACGCGAAAGCAAAGACCGATTCTGCGCAACGCCCAAGGCCTCCGCGGCAAAGGCAGGCCTATACGTCATTCCGCCGCCCGAGCGAAGCCCGCTGGCGCGCCAAGTGAGCGCCAGGTGAGCGCCAAGTGCGGGGCGCTGCCGATCAGGACTTGTCGTGGCTGAGGAACATCGCTCCCGTCAGCGTCGCTCCAAGGCCGAACAGAAAGGCGAAGGAGAGCAGAAACCGCAGCGTCTTGTACGAGGTTTCCGGCCCCGCGATCAGACTGGCGCCCTCCGCGGTCGGCACATGCAGCAGCAATCCGGCGCACAGAACACCCAAGGCGATGCCCATCAGGCAGTGCCAGAGCAATTGCTGAAACGACGGCCGCGGCGCGCGGCGTTGCGGATCTGGCATAGGGCTTGTGTTTCTTGGCAGACTTTTCGGATTCTTGGCAGGCTTAATCGAATGCAATACCGGGCTGCCTAATCAACACGGATGCGGCTGAAGCCGTTCCAGCATCGTCGTTCTCAGCGCCAGCAAGCCTGCGGCGGCAAATGGCCGCTGGAATGAGCAGCACACAGCGCTGGAGGGCAATTGCGTAGCGCGCGACGGTGAAACGGGCGGTAGTAAATACGCGGCTACTTCATCCGCACGCCAGGTTTGTCGCCGTCGATGAACTTGACGCCCGCCTTTTCCAGAGCGCGCCGGATTGCCTCGATGGTGCGCGGCTGGAGGGTTTCGCCGGCCTCGAGCCGGGAAATCGTACTCGGTGCCACTCCGGCGAGCCTGGCGACATCACGAATCCCAAGCTGGAGCGCCGCTCGGGCCATCCGGGATTGCGCTGGGGTCATCGGAACAATGCTCCGATTTGCTATTGACGCTCCGACGATTCTGTGCGTAAATCGGAGCATCGTTACTATGCCGGATTCGCCGGACTTTCACCATGCCTGCGCGACGCAAGCGTGCGAGGATATCTTTGCGCCCGACCAAAGCGGCGGCGTCAAAGCTGGTGTCGCTCTGCCTCGACATGGAAGAGCTGCTCAACGAAGCCCAGGACGCCGCGCGCGCCGTTGATCTCATCGGGCACGGCCTCCACGAGTTCGTCAACGAAAACGACGCCGGCGCCGTAGTCGCGGCTGCATGGAACGCATGCCAGAAAGTCGAAGCGCTTAGGCGGTCGTGGAACAAATTGTTCAAGGCCGCAGCGCAGGCGACCTCGTAGGCGGACAAAGCCGAGCGTAGATTTCGGCTGATATTGGCTGCATCATATTCCAAGCCGAGCAAAACGTTCGTTGAGCTTGGACCAACAAGCAATGACCCTCCTGCCGTGTATAATGCGAACGCCAGAAGGTCCCGAAGCCGGCAAATATCTGACGATGTCCTTGGCTCGCGCCTGGTAATTGCAATCAGGATTATAAGTTTCAGCCTCCTCAAAGAAATATTCGGAAGGCAAATCATGCCGCGCCCAAAAGTAGTCGTAGCGGACGGTATCCATTAGGTTCTCTCATACTTTATGGACCCAACGATTCCACCCTATTTCTTGCTGGCCTATTAACGAGTCTCCGGCAAGCGCCAAACGGTGACGCCTTTACGCCTACGCCGCCTGCACCTCGGCGAGGAAGCGGCGCACTTCGCCCTGCAGATTTTCGGCTTCGACCGCCAGCGCGTCGGCGAGCCCTTTGACGTCGACGGCGGTGGCGCGGGCGCCGGTCGAGGCGCCGGCGACGCGGCTCATGGCATCGGCGCCGGTGCGCGCCTCGACCGAGGCGCGGTTGACACCTTCGGCGATCGAGGCGACGGCGTTGTGCTGCTCCTCGACGGTGGCGGCGACGGTCGCTGCGATGGTCGACATGTCGTCGATGATCGTCGACACCTGCTCGATGGCCTGCGCGGCGTCGGCGGTGGCCGACTGGATCGAGCCGATCTGGGCGGCGATATCCTCGGTGGCGCGCGCGGTCTGCGCCGCCAACGATTTGACTTCGGATGCGACCACCGCGAAGCCGCGCCCGGCCTCGCCGGCACGCGCCGCCTCGATGGTGGCGTTGAGCGCCAAGAGGTTGGTCTGCCCGGCAATGGCCTGAATGAGCCCGATCACCTCGCCGATGCGGTTGGCGGCGCTGCCCAGCTCCGACATGGTGTTGACGGTGCGCTTGGATTCGGCGACGGCGCGGCTGGCGACCTCGGTCGATTTCGATGCTTGCGAAGCAATTTCGCCGATCGAGGCGGCAAGCTCCTCGATTGAGCTCGCCACCGTGGTGACGTTGACCGAGGCGGCGCCGACCCGGGTCTCGGCCAGCTGCGCTTCGGCGGTCACCGAATCGGCCGCCTGATTGAGCCCGGTCGAGGCGCGCTCGAGCCGGCCGGCCTGCTCGCGCAACCGCGCCAGCGCCTGCTCCACCGAGGTGCGGAACTGCGCGATCATGGTGGCGATCGTTTCGCCGCGCTGCTCGCGCGCCGCGTTGGTCTCCGCCTGCATGCCGGACAGCCGTTCGCGTTCGACCATGGTGTCGCGGAACACGATCACCGAGCGCGCCATGGCGCCGATCTCGTGGCTCAGATGGGTGGCCGGTATTTGCACCGATGTATCGCCGCCGGCGAGCCGCTTCATGATCCCGGCGAGGCTTTCCAGCGGCCGGGTGATGGAGCGGCCGATCAGCCAGCTGCAGATCAGCCCGAGCGACACCAGGCCGACGCCGAGCACGACGATGATCCATTGCGTGCGCTCGCGCGAGGCGGCAAGCGCGCGCGCCGCGGCGGCGGCGTTGTTCTGCGCCGCGGCGATGATCTTGTCGGCCTGCGGCAGTACCGCCTCGGTGTCGTGGTCGATTAGCGCGAGCAGCGGCTGGATGTTGTCGGCGCTCGCCACCCATTGCGCGAAGGCGTAGCTGTAGTGCTGCACCTGGCTGTTGAGCTTTTCCTTCATGGTCGGCAGACCGTCGACCGAATTGAACAGGTTGTTGAAATTCTTCACTTCGTCGAGGAAATGCTGCTCGGCGTCGGCCGAATGGCTCAACCGGTATTCAATCTCGTAGTGCCGCATGGTGAAGATCGACGCCATGAGCTTGGCGGCCTGGGCGTCGGCGACCCAGGTCAGATCGTCGTGAATGGTTTTTTCGACCGCCTTGCTGGCCGAGATCAGGTCGGCGGTGGTGCCTTCGGTCTCGCTAAAGCCGAGCGTTCTTTGCTCGTTGACCAGGCTGTCGAAACTGGCTTTGAGATCGCGCACCGTGATGCGCAGCGGCGTGATCATGTCCTGCTGCGAATCGGCGACCTTGGCCTGGACACGTTCGAGCGACTGTGTGGCGAGCTCCTGGCCCTGCGCGAAGGTCTTGATCTGCCGCTCGGACGGACGCGAGACGAAATCGACCGTCGCGGCGCGCATCATCAAAAGGCCGGACTTGAGATCGTGGCTGGCATCCGCCACCGCGGTGTCACGCGCCACGATCGAGAACGAACGTCCGACCTGGCTGTCGCCCACCTCGAAGGCGAGGCCGCCGGCCAGGAAGCCGACGACCGGGATGAGACCGAGCGCGATAATGCGGGCGCGCACCGACAGCCTGGAAAACACTTGGACGAAAAAGACTTGGGCGATTGACATCGGCGAGCCGCGTGCAGGGTTCCTGGACCGGGATCAAGGCGGCCGCGGCTCGGCACCGCGGCAACAGGTCTCCAGCAAAACGGAAAATGGTTAAGATTTGACAAGAATTCGCAGCTATTTCACCCCCACGTTGAAGTTTATTTCAGCCGCACGTTGTCGGGTGCGGCGGTGCAGCTTTTGCACGGCCCGGGACGCAAGTGCCTGTTCAAAGGGCGCGACAAGTCCTTTTTGCCCGCCTACGTTTGGCGCTGCCGCCGGTTAAGCCGAACCCCCACCTGATGGAGTCGTCATGCCGCCTGCCGCGTCCGCCCTGTCCGCGGGCCTCGAGCTGATTACGGCGCTTCGAGAGGGGATTGCGGCAGTCGAGGCGCTGCTCGACGACGCCCGCCGCGCCGTGGCCGAGCGCGTGACGCTCGACGGCCGGCCGATCTCCGCCACGTTCGAACGCGAGCAGCGCGCCACCCACGGCCTTGCCTGGCTCGCCACTTACGTGGAGGCGATCCGCCAGCTCGCCGCCTATGCGCAACGCCTCGCCGAGGCCGGCCGTCTCGGCGAGACCGAGGACCTTTTGATCCGCATCGGCACCGGCGAATATTTGGCGCAAATATTTGGCGGCATTCCGATGAGCCAGGGCGAGATCGTGCGTCCGTCCGATCTCGGCCTTGCCGCGGCCGCCATTGCGGTGCGGGTGTCGCCCGCGGTCGAACACCTCATCGCTGCCGGCAACACGGCGTCGCAGCGCGCGCGGCTCGCCGAGCTGATGCGCCAAAGCCAGGACATAACCGTCGGCTTCTGCGGCCTCGACGAGACGCTCGATGCCGTCCGCGATGAGATACGGCGCTTCGCCGACGACAAGGTCGCGCCGCAGGCGCAGCAATGGCATTTGCGCAATGCCTACATCCCGCTCGACGTCGTCGCGCAAATGTCCGAGCTCGGCGTGTTCAGCCTCACCATCCCGGAGGACTTCGGCGGCATGGGGCTCGGCAAGGAGTCGATGTGCGTCGTTTCCGAAGAACTATCGCGCGGTTACATCGGCGTCGGCAGCCTCGGCACCCGTTCGGAAATCGCCGCCGAGCTCATTCTCGGCAGCGGCACCTTGGAGCAGAAACGCAAATGGCTGCCGAAGATCGCCTCCGGCGAGGTGCTGCCGACGGCGGTGTTCACCGAGCCGGACACCGGGTCCGATCTGGCCGCGCTGAAGACCCGCGCGGTGCGCGAGCGCGACACCTACAAGATCCACGGCAACAAGACCTGGATCACCCACCCGGTGCGCGCCGATTTGATGACGCTCCTGGTGCGCACCAATCCGGCGGAGACCGGCTATCGCGGCCTCTCCATGTTGTTGGCCGAAAAGCCGCGCGGCAGCGACGACGATCCATTTCCAGTGCCTGGAATGTCCGGCACGGAAATCGAGGTGCTCGGATATCGCGGCATGAAGGAATACGAAATCGCGTTCGACGGCTTTGTGGTGCAGGCCGACAATCTGCTCGGCGGCGTCGAGGGTCACGGCTTCAAGCAATTGATGGCGACGTTCGAATCGGCGCGCATCCAGACCGCAGCGCGTGCCGTCGGCGTGGCGCAGGCCGCGCTGGAACAAGGGCTCGCCTATGCGACCGCGCGCCGGCAGTTCGGCAAGCCGATCGCCGACTTTCCGCGGGTTTCCGACAAGCTCGCCATGACGGCGGTCGAGATCATGATGGCGCGGCAGCTCACCTATCATGCGGCACGGCAGAAGGATTCCGGGCGGCGCTGCGATCTCGAAGCCGGCATGGCGAAGTTGCTCGCCGCCCGCGTCGCCTGGGCCGCCGCCGACAATTGCGTGCAAATTCACGGCGGCAACGGTTTTGCACTCGAATTTGCTGCCTCGCGGCTCCTCTGCGACGCCCGCATCCTCAACATTTTCGAAGGTGCCGCCGAGATCCAGGCCCAGGTGATCGCGCGGCGATTGCTCGACGGGTCTAACTAGAAATATCATCCCCATAGGGCGCGAGCCCGACCGATCGCGCTCATTAGTTCCATCGCTCCTCGTGAGTGGCGCGCGCCCATGGATGACCGCCGCGTAGAAGATCATTTTCGTATGATGGCAAGACACTTCGAGAACCCCGCGCCCGATTCGGCACAGGCGTGGCTGCGCCTGGGCGCGACCATGCTGGTCTCGACCATCGGCGGCGTCGGAATGTGGTCGGTCGTGGTCGCGCTGCCGGCAGTGCAGGCGGATTTCGGCGCGTCGAGGGCGGAGGCCTCATGGCCGTTTACGCTCGCCATGCTCGGACTTTCCCTCGGCGGGGTAGCAATGGGCCGGCTCCTCGATCGCGCCGGAATTTTGCTGGCGCTGGTGATTGGCGCCCTGTCGCTGTGCATTGGCTATCTGGGCGCCGCTGCCGCCGGCAGCCTCTTTGTATTCGCGCTGGCGCACGCGCTGATCGGATTCGGCAGCTCCGTCACCTTCGGCCCTTTGATGGCGGATATTTCCACTTGGTTCGTGCGGCGCCGCGGCGTCGCGGTAACGCTGTGCTCGGCAGGAAATTATTTCGCCGGCACATTGTGGCCGCCGGTCGTGCAGCAATCCATCGCGCATTATGGCTGGCGCGCGACCCACGCCGGCATCGGCCTTGGCTGCGGCGTCGCCATGGTTCTGATCAGCGTCATCGCCTTGCGCCGGCAGGCGCCGGCCGCGCTGATGGAGGCAACCGACGCCGCCCGTAAGGGATCGCCCGCAACGCTCGCACTTTCGCCCGGCGTGCTGCAAACGCTGCTGGCGCTGGCATCGGTGTGCTGCTGCGTGGCAATGTCGATGCCGCAGGTTCACATCGTCGCCTATTGCGGCGATCTCGGCTACGGCGTCGCCCGCGGCGCCGACATGCTGGCGCTCATGATGGCATTCGGGATCGTGGGCCGCATCGGTTCGGGATTTATCGCCGATCGCATCGGCGGCCTGCCAACGCTGATGCTCGGCTCGGCGCTGCAGGGCGTCGCGCTGCTGCTTTATCTGCTCTACGACGGGCTGTTCTCGCTTTACGTCATCTCGGCGGTGTTCGGCCTGTTCCAGGGCGGCATCGTGCCGAGCTACGCCATCATCGTGCGCGAATATTTCCCCGCCAAGGAGGCGGGCGCGCGCATCGGCTTCATTTTGATGGCAAGCCTGTTTGGCATGGCGGTCGGCGGCTGGATGTCGGGCTACATTTTCGACGTGACCGGCTCGTATCGAGCCGCGTTTTTGAACGGCCTCGGCTGGAACGCGCTCAACGGCGCGATCGTGCTGTGGCTGTTGTTCCGGCGCCAGTCGCGCGCCGCCTATGCGTGAACGGCGCGCGACGGATCGAATTGACCGATCAAGGCTTATCCGGGCACGCCTGCGGCGGTTTCGTCGGCACCAGCGAAGAGTGGTGTTGGGAGATCAGCGTACCTGTGAAGACATAGGTGTAACGCGCCTGCACGTCCGCCGGCGGATTGAATGCCTCGAGCTTGAAATCATAAAGTCCGGAAGCGTACGCCTGTGCGCAGTCGCCGCCCACCTTTGGCGGATTGCGGTCGAAATCGAAGATTGCGACCGGCTTGAACGGCAGGAAGTCGTTAACAAAATAGCCGGTGATCTCGTTGTGGCCGGTCAACGGCCCCTTGCTGCATGTCGGCAGCAGGACCCCATTCGGCGCATAGGTCCTGACAATCAGCTGCGGGTTGTTCTGCCTCCAAGCCGCCTGCAGCTGGTTGCCCCAGTTTTGCAGCAGCCCGCGGACCATCTGGTCGACATCGCAGCGCTTCGCCGTTTTCGACCATCCAGCCGACGGCCAAGCCGCAACGGCAGCGAGGACGATCAAGCACGCGGAGTAATGCAGCACTCTCCGATTGAGGCGTTTCATGGCAAAGCTCCCCCGTCCAGCCAGCATTGATAATCGCGCGAATCGCAACGCTTATTAGCACAATGCTTTGATACTCGGAATACGGGAGTGCTTTATCGTACCTTTTCTTCCACCGCCCTTCGCTTCGCCGTCGGCGGCTCCTTGAGCAATAGCCCGATATTGCCGGAGAGAATGCGCTCGCCGTCGACGCCGAGCCCGCGGATCTCGCCCACGAAGTCGCGCACGATCTCGCGCTTGCGGATCTCCTGCGGATAGTCGGTGGCGAACACGATGCGCGACGCCGGGATTTCGCATAATCCCGCCCTCACGGCGCCAATGCCGCCGGCAAAGCCCGCGGTATCGAACACCAGGTTGTTGCGGATGTAGTGGTCGAAATCGTGCTTGGCCTTGGCGCCGTGGCGCGCGTTGCCGGCGGTGCCCCAAAACTCCTTGTCCTGAAACGAGCGGATGCGGGCGAGCATTCCCGCCATGCCGCCGGACAAATGCGCCATGTGTACGGTCAGCTCCGGATGGCGGTCGAACAGCCCGGAATTGACCAAGCGGATGGTCGCCATGATCAGCGAGAACTCGCGGCCGACGCCGCGCGCGGTGTCGTAGGCGTCGAATTGCTGCGCCACATTGAGCTTGAGCGCCGGGTGCACGAACACGAACAGGCCGAGCTTTTCGACCTCGTTCCAGAACGGCTCCATGGCCGGATCGTCGATCCACTTGCCGTCAAACTCCGATGTGATCGTGACGCCCTGGAAGCCGAGCTCGTGCCGGCAGCGTGCTAGCTCCTTGAAGGCCGCGGCGCCGCCGAGCGGATGCGCGTGTGCGGCGCCGATGAAGCGGCCCGGATAATCGCGCTCGGCCTTGTTGGCGCAATCGTTGACGAACCGTGAGGTGTCGAGGTCCGCGCACATGCCGGCCGCGCTGGTCAGCCAGGCGGCGTCGATGCCGGCTACGTCCATCATGCGCACGTGCTCGTCGAGATCGTAGAGCAGCGCATGCACGGTGTAGCTCGGCGCGCCGAGCGCGTCGTAGTGCAGGATGAGGCGGTCGCCCGGATCCTGCTTGATCAGTTCGCGCGGGGTGAAGTGGTGCTGAAAATCGACGATCATTGCGGTCCTTTTCCTGTGGCGACAGCCTCTTAGCGCATCGCTCCGCGCCCGTCATGCCGCGGCCGGGCCACCAAGGGACCCGGACCCATAACCGAAGTCCCGGGCTCATGGATTGCGGATTTACCGCTGCGCGGCAATCCGCAATGACAGGCCATGGGTTTCGCCGCCGCTCCGGCCGGGCTACATTGCCCGCCATGGCAGATTTCATGTCGCACTATGCGGTCCCGGTGGCGATCGGCGCGGTCGCCGTGGTGCTGCTGCTCGGCCTCATCAACATGATGCGCGGCGGCTCCGGCAACACCTCGCAGAAGCTGATGCGGCTGCGCGTGCTGTTGCAGTTCATCGCCATCGTGGTGATCATGTTCACCGTATGGATCATGTCGAAATGAGCCGGCAGCGCTGACCATGGTGGCTCTCAACCGAATCTATACCCGCACCGGCGACGACGGCACCACCGCGCTCGGCACCGGCGAACGGCGCAAGAAATACGACTTGCGTGTCGCCGCCTACGGCACACTCGACGAGCTCAATGCCGCACTCGGGCTCGCCCGGCTGCACACACGCGAGGACGCCGCGCTCGACGCCGCGCTGTCGCGCATCCAGAACGATCTGTTCGACGCCGGCGCCGACCTCACCATGCCCGGCAAGGGCAAGGGACCGGACGGCGCGCGCCTGACCGTCACCGACAACCAGGTGACCTGGCTCGAAAGCGAGATCGACCGGCTCAATGCCGAGCTCAGTCCGCTGCGCTCGTTCGTGCTACCGGGCGGTAGCGCCGCCGCGGCGTACCTGCATCTCGCCCGTACCGTATGCCGGCGCGGCGAGCGGCTCATTGCCGAACTGGCCGACCAGCCCGGCGAGAGCGTGACGCCCGAAGTATTGAAATACGTCAACCGCCTCTCGGATTTCCTGTTCGTGGCGGCACGCCATGCCAACCACCAGGGCGCCGGCGATGTGCTTTGGGTGCCGGGCCGCAATCGTTGAACACGACTAAAATCGCTGCGTACCAATTGGGGGCAATCCATGGTTTTCATGCCGTTATGGGACCACA
>JASHXZ010000109.1 GCA_030043285.1 Xanthobacteraceae bacterium
TGTTCGGCCCGCCCATGCGGCTGGAGCGGCCGGCGGCGAGCACCACGGCGGCGATGGCGCGGCCGGTTTTGGCCGGTTCGTCGCGCGGCTGCGGCCGTGTCACGATTTCCATCAGGAGGCCGCCGACGCCGAGCCCGGTAATGTCCTCGCGTCCGACCGGCAGGCCGGCCAAAAGACGCATCAGTACCCAGTCAAAGCCATTCTCCTTTGGGCTGCGGGCGCAGCCCGGCGCGCCAAGCACCGGGTGGCCGGCGGCGTCGCCGATCATCAGCAGATTGCCGGGATCGACCGGCATGCCGAAATGCACGATGCGGCCGCCGATCGCTTCCACCGCGGTCGGAATGACATCGCGGCGGTCGGCAATCGCCGAGGCGCCGAACACGATGGCGAGCTCGGCGCCGTCCTTGAGCACTTCGTCGAGGGCGCGGGCGAGCGCGGCGCGCTCGTGCGGCACACGGCGCTCGGCGACGATCGTCGCGCCAGCCGGTGCCAACCTCTCGGCAGTGATCTTCAGCGTCTTGTCGATCACCTTCGGCGACAGGCCCGGCAGGATGGTCGAGACCACGCCGACTTTGCGTATGCGGTAGGGCGCCACGCGCAGCAGCGGTTTTGGTACGCCGGCGAGCGCGGCGTCGCGCGCCGCCTTGCCGATCGCGAACGGAATGATCTTCACCGTTGCGATCATTTCGCCGGCGACCACCGGCTTATAGGCAGGCAGCGTGGCGAAGGTGATCGCCTCGTCGATCCGGTTGAGCCGGTCGACGATGTCCTTGTCGACCACCAGCACGCCGGCATTCTGCGCGAACAGATTGGCGCGGCCGGTAAATGCGCGATCGACATGGACGCCTTCGCCCGCCACCGCTTTGGCAATGTCTGCGGCAGCCGCGTCTTCCGAAACATCACCCGGCTCGAGCCGGGCCACGACAATGTCCTTGATGCCGGCGGCCTCGAGCGCGGCGACCTCGGCGGCGCCGATCAGCGTGCCTTTCTTGAGCACCAGCGTGCCCTGCCGGATGGTATGGACGGCGGTCGCGCCGAGCGCATCTTTGGGCGCCACCGCGCCGAACTTCATGACGCGACCCGCGCGTGGGCAGGGGCCGGTGCTGCCGCCGGCTCGGCTTCGCCTTCTTCGCGCAGCCGTTCCGTGATCTCGCCCATGATGGCGACGGCGATCTCGGCCGGCGAGATGGCGCCGATGTCGAGCCCGATCGGCGCATGGATGCGGGCAATGTCGGCGTCGCTCAAGCCCTGCTCCTTGAGCCTGGCGACGCGGCGCGCATGCGTCTTCTTCGAGCCGAGCGCGCCGATATAGAAGCAATCGCGCGACAGCGCGTGGGTGAGCGCGGGGTCGTCGATCTTCGGATCGTGGGTCAGCGCCACGAACGCCGTGTAGTGATCGATGCCGAGCGGCGGCAGCGCCTTGTCGGGCCACTCGGCAATCACCTTGACGTCGGGAAAGCGCTCGATCGAGGCGAACGCGGTGCGTGGGTCGACGATGGTCACGTCATAGCCGAGCAGTTTGGCGACCGGCGCCAAGGTCTGGCTGATGTGGACTGCGCCGGTAATGACGAGCTGCGGCGCCGGCACGTAAGCCGTGAGAAAGACGCGGCCCTCGGGGCTGTCCACCATGCCGCTTTTGCCGGTGCGCAGGCGCTCGGCAAGGGCCGCGCGCAGCGAATCCTTGGCGATCTCGGCGGCCTTGACTAGGCGCTCTTTGCCGCTTGCCACATCGGTGACCACGATGGCGGCGCGGCGTGCGGCGCGCTCGGCGTTGAGGGTGGTGAGAAGATCTAATTTCATCGGTGTCTCATATCGCGAATAGCCAATGGTGATGAGCGAAATGGCGAGTGGCGAATGGCGAAGCGAGCTGGCCTCATTCGCCGTTCGCCATTCGCCATCCGCGATCTTTCTACTCCACTTTCTCCACAAACACCCGAATGGTGCCGCCGCAGGACAGGCCGACCTTCCAGGCGGTCTCGTCGGCGACGCCGAATTCCAGCATTTTGGGCTTGCCGCTTTCGATCACATCGAGCGCTTCGGTGACCACCGCACCCTCGACGCAGCCCCCGGACACCGAGCCCAGAAAATTGCCCTCGCCGTCGATGACGAGATTGGAGCCGACCGGACGCGGCGCCGAACCCCAGGTCTCCACCACAGTGGCGAGCGCGACTTCGCGGCCGCCTTTGCGCCAATCCTCGGCGGCTTTGAGGATGTCGTCATTGGTCGAGAGCATATGCAGTCTCCATCCCTCCGATGTCATGGCCCGCGGAGGCGGGCCATCCAGTAATCACCGACACTCGCCTGCGACTACTGGATCGTCCGCTTGCGCGGACGATGACAGGAAACGCCATCAATATAATCCCTCAAGCCACCTTCTGCATCCAAGCCTTGTTCTGCATCCAAGCCTTGTTCTGCATCCAAGCCTTGGGGTCGCCGGAGTGGCCGCGGCCGTGCTCCAGGGCCGCGACGAGGCCGGCCATCGATTCGAGATTGTGGATCGGGCGAAACTCGTCGACATGCGGCAGCATGGCGCGAATGCCGCGGGCGCGCGCCTCGAAGCCTTCGAAACGAAGCAGCGGATTGAGCCAGATCAGCCGGCGGCAGGAGCGGTGCAGGCGGTCGATCTCGAAAGCGAGCGTGTCGTCGGCGTCGCGCTCCAGCCCATCAGTGATCAGCAGCAGGACGGCGCCCTGGGTGAGCACGCGGCGCGCCCACAATTTGTTGAAGACGCGCAGCGACGAGGCGATGCGTGTACCGCCCGACCAGTCGGGCACGCTGGCCGAGCAGGAGGCGAGCGCATCGTCGGGGTCGCGCTCGCGCAGCGCGCGGGTGACATTGCTGAGCCGCGTGCCGAACAGGAAGGTGCTGACGCGGCGCCGCGTCTCGGTGAGCGCATGGAGGAAGTGCAGAAAGATGCGGCTGTACTGGCTCATCGAGCCGGAAATATCGAGCAGCGCAACGAGCGGCGGCGGCCTTGTTTTAGGTCCGATGAAGCGCAAGTCGATGAAATCGCCGCCGCCCTTCATGCTGGCGCGCAGCGTGCGGCGGATGTCGATCAGATGGCCGTGCGGGTGCGGCGCGAGCCGCCGCGTGCGCACCTCGGCGAGCGGCAGCACCAGGCGCTTCATCGCCGCCTTGGCGGCTTCGATCTCGGCGCTGGTCATCTGCGCAAAATCCTTGCGCTGCAGCACCTCGCGATCGGACACCGTCATGCGCGCGTCGAGCTCGACCTCGCGCTGCCGCTTGAGCTTGTCGTCGAGGCCGGCGAACAGCGCCTCGTGCACGCGGGTCGCGCCGGGCTGCGGCGCCTGCGGCGGGGCAGCGACCTGCGGCAGCATCATCGCCAGCATCTGATCGATATAGCCGCGGCGCCGGAAGAAGATGCGAAATGCCTGGTCGAACAGCACCGAGTGCTCGTGACGCTTCACGAACACGGCGTGCAGCGTCCAGTAAAAATCTTCGCGCGTGCCGACGCCGGCAACCTCGAGCGCCTCAAGGGCATCGAGCACCGCGCCCGGCCCGACCGGAATGCCGGCAGCGCGCAGCGCGCGGGCGAAATAGACGATGTTCTCGGCGAGCCGGCCGGTGGTTTGGCTCTCCGCACTCGTCATTGCCGGGCTCGACCCGGCAATCCATGCAGCCAAGACGCAGCATGGATGCCCGGGTCAAGCCCGGGCATGACGAACGAATGTCGCGAGGAGGTGTGGCGCATGTCTATTCAGCCGCGCGCAGCTCGGCTTTGACTTCGTCGAGCAGCTCCTTGACCTTTGAGCCTTCCAACCGCGCAATGTCGTCCTGGTATTTGAGCAGGACGCCAAGCGTGTCGGAAACGGTGGCGGGGTCGAGCGCGACCACGTCGAGCTCGGACAGCGCGCCAGCCCAATCGAGCGTTTCCGCCACGCCGGGGGCTTTGAATAGATCCTGCTTGCGCAGCGCCTGCACGAAACCGACGATCTGCTCCGACAGCTTTTTGCCGACGCCCGGCACTTTTTTGCGCACGATCGCAAGCTCGCGCTCGGCCGTGGGATAGCCGACCCAGTGATAGAGGCAGCGACGCTTGAGCGCGTCATGCACTTCGCGGGTGCGATTCGAGGTGATGACGACGATCGGCGGCTGTGCCGCTTTCACGGTGCCGAGCTCCGGGATGGTCACCTGAAAGTCGGCTAAAACTTCGAGCAGGAAGGCTTCGAACGCTTCGTCGGTGCGGTCGATCTCGTCGATCAAGAGCACCGGCGCGCCGGCGGTGTCGGGATCGAGCGCCTGTAGGAGCGGGCGCTTGATCAAAAACCGCTCGGAGAACACGTCGTGCTCGAGCCGGGCGCGATCATGCTCGCCTTCGGCCTCGGCGACACGGATCGCGATCATTTGCGCCGCGTAATTCCATTCATACACCGCGGCGGCGACGTCGAGACCCTCGTAGCATTGCAGCCGGATCAGGCGGCGGCCGAGCGTCGACGACAACACCTTGGCGATCTCGGTCTTACCGACGCCGGCCTCGCCTTCGAGAAAAAGCGGCCGGCCCATGCGCAGCGCCAGATAGAGCACGGTGCCGAGCGAGCGGTCGCCGAGATAATCGGCCTCGGCCAACAGATCGACGGTGGCGTCGATCGAAGCCGGAAGTGGGCGCGGGTTTGTCGTCTCTTTCACTGCAATTCGCGGCCGTCAGACCGCCCCTTTCAAAACGCGAAAACCTCTCCGGACGGCCGGAGAGGTCGGCCCAGCTGGCGGCGTCAGCCGCAGCAGCGGACCACCCCTTTAATGTAGCGTGTTGGCCGGCACATCCCAACCCTGTTTCGCGGCGCCGCAAAGTGGCATTTTGCGCGCCCTGGGGCAGGGTAGGAGGAGCCGATCATGAGCGCACTTGGAAACGCACCCGGACGCGTCCTTGGACCGATCGAATACCGCGATGCCGAAAATCCGGCAGTCCGCGCAGTGTTCGACGACATCAAGCGGACGCGAAAAGTCGACGACGTGAACAATTTCTGGAAGTACCTGGCGCACGATCCGGTGACGCTCAAGCGGACCTGGGAGAGCGTCAAAGAGGTCATGACGCCTGGGGCACTCGATGCGCTGACCAAGGAAATGATCTACCTCGCGGTCAGCGTGACCAATGGGTGTGGCTACTGCACCGCGAGCCACGGCGCCGGGGCGCGCAAGGCCGGTATGACCGAACAAATGTTCGGTGAGCTGATGGCCGTGGTCGGCATGGCGAACGAGACCAATCGCCTCGCCAATGGCTACCGGGTGCCGATCGATCCCGCCTTCGAACGGTAAAGGCGCGAGTTGGCTTAAGCGGCTCAGGGGTGGGTGGCCTTGTTGGCCGGCTGCGCATTGGGCGCGCCCGAGGCTCCGCCCGCTTGCGGTGCCGCGGCAACCTTGGGCGCCGTCCCAACGTTCTGCGCATTGGGTCCAGCACTGTTGAGCCCATAGAAAACGACAGCCAGAATGACGGCGGCAACGACCGCGACCAGCGTGATGGCGCCGCCGCCGAGCCGGCCGACGCTCAATTGCAGCGCCGGATCGGGCTGCCTGCGCTCCTGCGACGACAGGCTCGCCGCCAATTGCTCCTCCGCCGAAGGCGCAGATTCCGGCGGGAACTTTGGCTGCTGATAGGCACTTCGGCTCGTATTCACTTCGCCGGCCATGACGCGCTTCCCACAGACATCGATATCTGATGGATCAATGCCCAGCCGAACGGCCGGGTTCCCGGCCGGCCGGCCCGCTTCCCGAACTCGGTTCGTTAACGCGACCTTAAGCGGCCGCGACCGGTGCCACTGGCGTTCGTCGCCACGCTGCCTTTCTTAAATTTTCATTCTCTTCGCTCGCCTAGAGTAAGGCGCAACATCTGGGCGCGCAGTCTGCCTGCGGCCGGTCGTTGAAGGGAATTGGACTAGGTCGATGGACCAGGGTGAGCGTGGTGCCGGACAACGCGACCTGCCGCCGTCCGGCGACGGCGCGCGTGCAGCGCTTGCGGCCGCTGCCGACCCGTCGGAGCAAAGTTTGCTCGATGAGGCACGAAACAACGCGGCCGAAGCGCGGCGTGCCGTCGCGCTGCTCAATTCCATCATCGAACTCCTGCCGGTCGGCGTCACTGTTCAGGCGGAGGACGGCAGTGTCATCCTCGCCAATCGCGAGGCGGCAGCGCTCTCCGGCGATGCAGCGGACGCCATCGCGGGCGAAGCCCCAACCCGTTCCGCTGCGATCACGACGACCGAGCGCCTGGTGCAAACGCCCGACGCGACTGCCGAGCGCACGCTGTTGGTTTGCGAACGGCCGGTCCATATTCTCGGCAAGCCGCTGGTGCTGTCCACTTCGCTCGATTTCACCGCGCGCAACCAGGCCGAACGCGAGCTGTCGCAGCGCGCCTATTTCGACCAACTGACCGGCTTGCCGAATGAGGCGCTGGTCCACGAACAGGTTCGGCAATTGTTGGCGAGCGCAGGCCAGCACGGCCGGTCCTGCCGCTTCGCGCTGGCGTTTCTCGACATCGACAATTTCAAGCAGGTCAACGACTACTACACGCATGAGGTCGGTGACCGGCTTCTGCTCAAGATCGCGCAGCGCATCGCGGCACGGCTACGCGCATCCGACGTCCTCGGGCGCGTCAGCGGCGACGAGTTCCTGCTGGTGCTCAATCCGGTCGACGATGGCGAGGATCTGGCGAAGCTGATCGAAGAGCTTCTGCACGAGCTCCGCGAGCCGTTTCTGATCGAGGGTTACGAGATTCTCACGTCGGCTTCGATCGGAATAAGCGTTTATCCCGATCACGGCTTGGACTACGACACGCTGCAGCGGGCCGCCGAGACCGCGATGTACCGCGTCAAGGAGGCCAGCAAAGGCGCCGCGGCGCTGTTCGACGCGGGCATGGGGCGGGCGATGACGGTGCGCATGGCGCGCGAGCAGCGGCTGCGGCTTGCGGTCCGCGATGGCCGCGTCTGCTGCGCCTTTCAGCCCAAGGTCGACATCCGCACGGAGAACGTTGTCGGCGTCGAGGCGCTGCTGCGGCTGCGCGACGAGGACGGCGTGATCCAGCCGCCCAGCGAATTCATCGCGCTTGCCATCGAACTTGGGCTGATCGACGATCTCACCTATCTGGCGCTCGCTGAAATCGTCAAATCGATCGGACTGCTTGACGACGCCTTCGGCGCCAAGGCCACGATCAGCATCAACGTCGCGGCCAAACAGGCGACCGACGCCAAATTCATGACCGGCTTCTGCGAGGAGCTGAAAGCGACCGGTCGTGCCAGCCGCTTCATGGTCGAGGTGACCGAAGACGCGTTCCTGGCCAAGACCGAGTTTCAGTCGCAATTTCTGCCGATGCTGCGCGACATGGGCACGCGGGTTTCGATTGACGATTTCGGCACCGGCTATTCGTCATTGGCAACGCTCGCCGACATTACCGCCGACGAGATCAAGATCGACCGTTCGTTCATCACCGACATCCACAAGCGGCCGCGCAGTCAGAGCGTGCTCAAAGCGATCGAGGCGCTCGCCGAGGCGCTGGGCATGACGATGATTGCCGAAGGCGTCGAATGCTTCGAGGAAGTCGCCTACCTGCAGGCGGCGACGCGGATCAGGTACGCGCAGGGCTATTATTTCGCCAAGCCGATCTTTCTCGAGGAACTGGCGCCGGCCCGGCGCGTCGTCGGCGAAGCTCGTTCCAGCGCCAGCGCGCGGCCCAAGCGGTCGTTGCGCGGCTGAACTGTGTCCGGCAGCCGGCTTAAGGGGGCGCTGTTCGCGCCGCTCTTAACGTCTGCTTAAGCAACGAACGCTGAAGCTGTCGGCAATTTGCAGGAAGTGCGGCGCCGTCAGGGGGTGTGGGGTACTTCCACGTTTGGATTAACGGAATCTCCAGCCGAAGTTGCTACATGGTTCAAATATGCGCCTGCGGTTTGCCTGAAGGAGCTTCCTTTGTCGAATAACATTGCCCAACCAGGGGGATCCGCAGCGCCGAGGGCCGAGCTTATCGGACGCATCATTTCGGTTCACGGCTCGCGCGCCGGCGTCGGCATTCCTGCCATGTCGCCGCAGGGGCCGGAAGAAAAACGCATCACCGTCGGCAAGGTCCTTGGCGTGGCGGTCGACAAGACTCTCTTGGTCGGTCTGATCACCGATGTGTCGATGCGCGGCGAAGCCGGCACGCGCGACCACGACGCCGCGGTGGCGAAGATCGACCTGATCGGCGAAATCCGCACCAGCGACAACGGCACCGCCTACTTTCAGCGCGGCGTCACCTGCTATCCGTGCATGGGCGATCCGGCGGTCTTCATCGGATCGCGCGAGCTGCGACTGATCTTCCAAAGCCCGGGCTCGCGCATGATCGAAGTCGGGCAGCTGCACCAAGACAGCGCCATCCCGGCCTCTATCGATATCGACGAGATGCTCAGTAAGCATTTTGCGGTGCTCGGCACCACCGGCGTCGGCAAGTCGAGCACGATCACGCTGCTGCTGCAGCTGATCCTGCAGGCGCGGCCGGACATGCGGGTCTTGTTGCTCGACGTGCACAACGAATATAGCCGCTCCTTCGGCGACCGCGCCCTGGTGCTCAATCCCAACAATATCAAGCTGCCGTTCTGGCTGTTCAATTTCGACGAGATCGTCGACGTGTTCTTCGGCGGCCGGCCGGGCCTCGAAGAGGAAGTCGACTTCCTGTCGGAAGTCATTCCGCTCGCCAAGTCGTCCTACGCCCAGCAGATCGGGCTCGCCAGCCGCATCATGAAGCCGGGCGAGGGCGTCGGGCTTCGCTACGCGCTCGACGTGCCGGTGCCGTACCGCATTGCCGATCTGCTGTCGCTGCTCGACCAGCGCATGGGCAAGTTGGAAAACCGCGCCTCGCGCATGATCTACCATAAGCTGATGACGCGGATCGAAACCGTAAGCAACGATCCGCGCTACGCCTTCATGTTCGAGAACGCCAATGTCGGCGGCGACACCATGGCGGAGATTTTGGCAACGCTGTTCCGGTTGCCGCCGAACGGCAGGCCGATGACCATCATGCAGCTCGCCGGATTTCCCTCCGAGATGGTTGACGCGTTGGTGTCGGTCACCTGCCGCATGGCGTTCGATCTCGGTCTGTGGAGCGACGGCGGCGCGCCGCTCTTGGTGGTCTGCGAAGAAGCGCACCGCTACATGGCGGCTGACCAAAGCGTCGGCTTCGCGCCGACGCGGCGCGCCATTTCGCGCATCGCCAAGGAAGGACGCAAATACGGCGTCTTCCTCGGCCTGGTCTCGCAGCGACCGGCCGAGCTCGATCCGACCATCCTGTCGCAATGCTCGACGCTGTTCGCCATGCGCATGACCAACGACCGCGATCAGGAATTGCTGCGGTCAGCGGTCGCCGACACCGCCGCTAATCTGCTCTCGTTCTTGCCCTCGCTCGGCACCGGCGAAGCGTTCGGGTTCGGTGAAGGCGTTGTGCTGCCGACCCGAATCAAGTTCAGCCAATTGCCGGCGCAGATGCTGCCGCGCAGCGACATGATGGGCGACGAGGCAATCGG
>JASHXZ010000110.1 GCA_030043285.1 Xanthobacteraceae bacterium
AATGTGCATTTGCGCATCATGCAACCGAACCTGCAGCAAGACGTCCGCTTCAATTACGCGGCGCGGCAACAGGTCATGGATCGCTACATCGCCTTGTCAGACCGCCCGTCGGGCCCTCAATCGCTGGGCGCTCACGATGCGACCCATCTGATCTGGCCGGAATCGGCGTTCCCCTTTTTCTTGACGCGTGAGCCGGACGCGCTGGCGCAGATCGCTAAGCTGCTGGCGCCCAAAACCGTGCTGATCACCGGCGCCATGCGCCTAGCCGAGCCGGTCGATCGAAACCATCCGCGCGCTTTCAATTCGATCTACGTTTTCGACCACGATGGCTCGATCGCGGCGCTGTACGACAAGGTTCATCTCGTTCCGTTCGGCGAATACCTGCCATTCGCGCGGCTGCTTGAGCGGATGGGATTGCAGGTGCTGACCAAGCAGCAAGACGGTTTTTTGTCCGGCGACCGGCGGCGGCTGCTGACCATCCCAGGCGCGCCGCCAGCGCTGCCGCTGATCTGCTACGAGGCTATTTTCCCCAGCGAAATAGCGGTGAGCGGCGTTCGGCCGAGCTGGATCATCAACGTCACCAATGACGGCTGGTTCGGCATCAGCACCGGCCCTTACCAGCATTTCCAGCAAGCGCGGATGCGCGCCATCGAACAGGGCTTGCCTCTGGTCCGATCGGCCAATACCGGCATCTCGGGCGTGGTGGATCCGGTAGGCCGCGTCATCAGCTCGCTGCCACTCGGCACCGAGGGTGTGCTTGATGCGCCGCTGCCACAGCCGATCGGAGTTCCGCTCTATGCCCGCATCGGCGACACCACAGCTTTCGTCCTTGTCGCGATCGGCTTGTTCGCGGTGGTGCGGCGTCGCATGTACGCCGGCGCCAAAAAAGTCTGAGAGGCGCTGCCGGTCGCTTTTTTGCTTCGCGCTCGCTCTCGGCCCTTGCGCACTGGTGAACGAAGCGACGCGAGGCACGCGATTTTCTCACCTATGGGTAGCAGGCGACAAAGCCTAAACCGCCCGGAAACCGGGGGAATGCCTCGAAACTGCATCCAAGTGCAGATTATCCAAGCCGAATTTTGATTTTTCCGCTCATTAATGATACTGGGGGAGTCATAGGAGTTCGTTATGATGGTCGCAAAGAAGGCCCCGAATCCTATCGATAAGCACGTCGGTAGCCGCGTTCGAATGCGCCGAATGATGCTCAGCATGAGCCAGGAGAAACTCGGCGACGCCTTGGGCCTGACTTTTCAACAGGTCCAGAAATACGAGAAGGGCACCAATCGAATCGGTGCCAGCCGGCTGCAGCAGATCTCGAATATTCTGCAAGTTCCAGTTGAATTCTTCTTCGAAGGCGCGCAACATATGGCGGGCGGCGCGCGCCCCGAAGGCGCCGCGGATGCACCCTCGCCCGCCTACGTGGCGGATTTCCTCGCCAGCGCCGACGGCTTGGCCTTGACCAAGGCTTTCATGCGGATCAGCGATCTAAAACTGCGCCGCCGCATCGTCGATCTCGTCGAGCAAATCGCGACCGCCGACAAGCACTGAGCGCGCCCACCGCGGCGACGTCGTCACACGCCCACTTTACGCCCACATCTTGACCGCAGCATCCCTAAGCGGCAACACGGTGCCAGATCGGAGCGGCATGCCGCCGCCAATGCACCGGCCGAACTGGTCCAGCCGGAGGCGATCGGGACCAACCTGACGAGGGGAGTGTTTCGTGGGACGTGTCAATTACCTGTTCACCAGCGAGTCAGTCTCCGAAGGTCACCCGGACAAGGTCTGCGATCAGATTTCCGACGCCATCCTCGACGCGTTCATCGAGAACGACGTGAAGTTGGGCATCGCCGACGAAAGCAAGGTGAACACGCGGCTCGGCTGTGAAACGCTCTGCACGACCAACAAGGTCGTCATCGCCGGCGAGGGCCGCGGCCAGGAGCCGCTGTTCCACAAACACGGCGCCAAAGCGGTGGTCAATCGCGAGATGATCGCCGAGATCGCGCGTGGCGTGGTCAAGGACATCGGCTACGACCAAGACGGCTTTTCCTATTACGGCGCTGACGTCGAAGTCCTGCTGCACGGCCAGTCGCCCGATATCGCCATGGGGGTCGACGCCAAGAAGAACAAAACCGGCGAGCAGGAGGGCGCCGGCGATCAGGGCATGATGTTCGGCTTTGCCTGCACCGAGAGCGAGGTCTACGAGAAAGGCTCGTTCATGCCGGCGCCGATCTATTTCGCGCACAAAATTCTCAAAGTGCTGTCGGAAAAACGCCGCTCGGGCGCGCTGTTCGATCTGCAGCCCGACGCCAAAAGCCAAGTCACGGTGCGTTACGTGGACGGCAAGCCGGTCGGCTGCACCAAGGTGGTGGTCTCGACCCAACACAATGCGCAGACCCGTAACGGCAAGAAATACAATCCCGGCATGGTCAAGGCGATGATCGCCGACACGGTGGCGTCGGCGCTGCCCGAGGGCTGGATGCCCAACAGGCCGAGTGATTTTCTGGTCAATCCGACCGGCAATTTCGTGGTCGGCGGACCGGACGGCGATTGCGGCCTCACCGGGCGCAAAATCATCGTCGACACGTATGGCGGCTACGCTCCCCACGGCGGCGGCGCCTTCTCCGGCAAGGACCCCACCAAGGTCGATCGCTCGGCGGCTTATGCAGCGCGCTACCTTGCCAAGAACGTGGTGGCGGCGGGGCTTGCTGAAAGTTGCACCATCCAGATCGCTTACGCGATCGGCGTTGCCGATCCGATGTCGCTTTATGTCGACACCCATGGCAGCGGCAAAGTCGAGGAAGCCAAGCTGCAGAAATTGCTGCCGGAGCTGTTTCCGTTGCGGCCGACGCATATTCGTCGCACGCTGAAACTGAGCCGGCCGATCTATCGGCGCACCGCGGCGTACGGGCATTTCGGCCGGGCGCCCGACAAGGATGGCGGCTTTTCCTGGGAGCGCACCGATCTCGCCGACGCGCTCAAACGGGCGTTTCGCTGATCTGGAAGTCGTCCACGCGCGTTCGCGGCCGCCGGTCTCGCGGCCGCCATCGCGCTGTTCTGATAATCTCGGCGTGCGGCATGGAATGCCACAAGGCGCGGCCGAAGGCGCATGAGTTCGAACCTCCAGCAACCGCGCGCCTTCTTTGGTCGGCGCAAGGGTCACAAGCTGCGGCCGCGCCAAGCCCAGCTCCTTGACGCGCTGCTGCCGCATCTTGCAATCGACATTTCCGAGCCTGCTGCGGCCGACTTGCGCGCCCTGTTTCCGCTACCGGTCGCAAACGTGGCGCTGGAGATCGGCTTTGGCAGCGGCGAATCTCTGATCGCGCAGGCGCAAGCCTCGCCCTCTACCGGCTTCTTGGGCGTCGAGCCCTTTATTAACGGCATGGCCAAGGCACTCGCCGGGATCGAAGCAGGCGGGCTCCGCAATATCCGCCTGCATTTCGACGATGCCGTCAGTCTCATCGCCTGGCTTCCCGACGCCGCGCTGACGCGCATCGAACTCGTTCATCCCGATCCGTGGCCGAAGCGACGGCATTGGAAGCGGCGTTTCGTGCAAGATGAGATGATCGCCCGGTTGGCGCGCATCCTGCGTTCCGGCGGCGAATTCCGCTTCGTCACCGATGTCGCCGACTACGCCGCGTGGACGCTGTTGCGCTTCATACGCTCCGAACAATTTCAATGGACGGCACAAGGCGCGGATGATTGGCGCAGGCCATGGCCGGGCTTTACGCCCACACGCTATCACGCCAAGGCTGCACGCGAGGCGCGCGCCCCGTGCTTTCTGGTTTTCCGCAGAGTTTGAGCGTCGTCTTGACGCTGCCGTCGAACGCGTCAAAAGCGCTTCCTAAACCAATAATGCGACGGGGCCTTGCCTTGGCGCGGCAAAGCGCTATATTCGGCCTGTCCGTCATGGATACCTCATAACGGTCGGCTAATCCGAACGGTTTTGAGAGTGGGTTCCCCCGGGGCCCGCTCTTTTTTGTTACCTCGCGGCCGACGTGGAGCTCGCCTGACGGTCTGCAGGACCAACGGCCGGAATACCATGGACGACAGTCCAGCTTTCGACGCTACGAGCTTTGCCGAGGAACCGCGGCTCATCACCGAGCCGGGGCGGGCGGCGCGTGTCGCGGGATTGGCCGAACCGGTGCTTGCCGATCTCGGCTATCGGCTGGTGCGGGTACGGATCTCGGGCTTTGCCGGTTGCACGGTCCAGATCATGGCGGAGCGGCCTGACGGCACCATGACGATCGAGGACTGCGAGGCCGCGTCGCGAGCGCTCTCTTCGG
>JASHXZ010000214.1 GCA_030043285.1 Xanthobacteraceae bacterium
TGGGAAACGGTCGGCTATGACGTGCCGCTGCTGGTCAACATGCAGCCGGCCGGCGAATATCTCGGCGAGGAATATTTCCGCGCCGGCGGGCTGCCGGCGGTGATGCACGAACTCCTCAAGGCGAACCGGCTGCACGGCGACGCGCTCACCATCAACGGCAAAACGTTCGCCGACAACGTCGCGAACGCCAAGTGCACCGATGCCGACGTGATCCGGCCCTACGACAAGCCGCTCAAGCCGCACGCCGGCTTCAAGGTGCTGCGCGGCAATCTGTTCGATTCCGCCATCATGAAGACGAGTGTGATCTCCGACGAATTCCGCAACCGCTATCTGTGCAATCCGAAGGATCCGAACGCCTTCGAGGGCCGCGCCGTGGTGTTCGACGGGCCGGAGGATTACCACCGCCGCATCGAGGATCCGGCGCTCGGCATCGATGAGCACACCGTTTTGTTCATGCGGGGCGCCGGTCCGATCGGCTATCCGGGCTCCGCCGAGGTCGTAAACATGCAGCCGCCCGCGGCCCTGATCAAAAAGGGCGTCACCTCGCTCGCCTGCGTCGGCGACGGCAGGCAATCGGGCACGTCTGGCTCACCGTCGATCCTTAACGCCTCGCCGGAAGCGGCGGCCGGCGGCGGCCTTGCGCTTCTCCAAACCGGCGACCGCGTGCGCATCGATCTCAACAAGGGGAGCGCCGATATTTTGCTCCCGGCCGCGGAGCTCGCCGCACGTGCCGCGGCGCTCGAGCAGAATGGCGGCTACCGCTATCCGCAAAGCGAGACGCCGTGGCAGGAAATCCAGCGCGCCATGGTCGATCAGCTCGGCAGCGGCATGGTGCTGGAGCCGGCAGTCAAATATCGGCGCGTCGCGCAAAAGTACGTGCCACGCGACAATCACTGATATCGACATGGAGCCGTAATCGCTGATCTGTCATGGTCCGGGAAAGCGGACCATCCAGTAAACACCTCGTCATCGGTGATTACTGGATCATCTGCATGCGCGGATCATGACATGCAACGGGCATACGTCTGACCTCTCGTTTCCCGGCCTGTTATCGCGGCTCGCTTCGTGGCAATTTGCCGGCCTTTGCCAAAACGCCAGGTGATTGCCATGAGCCAGTCCCGTCCATTGACCGCCGACAAGCGCAAGACGTTCCGTAATCTGCACGAGGCCGGCTGCTTCGTCATTCCCAATCCGTGGAACGTCGGCAGCGCGCGCTACCTGCAGGGCCTGGGCTTTCCGGCACTGGCGACGACCAGCTCCGGCTTCGCCCATTCGCAGGGCTATGCGGACGGGGCGCAGAGCCGCGAGCAGGTGCTGGCGCATTTCGCCGAGATCGCCGCGGCAACCGATGTGCCGCTCAACGCCGATTTCGAGGACGGCTTTGCCGATACGCCCGAAGGTGTCGCCGAGAGCGTGGTCAAATGCATCGCGACCGGAGTCGCCGGGCTCTCGATCGAGGATTCGCCGAATAACGGCAGGACGCCGCTCTACGACATCGAGACCGCCGTCGCCCGCGTGAAGGCGGCGCGCGCTGCGATCGATCGCGCCGGCGGCGACGTGGTGTTCACCGCGCGCGCGGAAAATTTTGTCCGCGGCGTCAACGATCTCGACGATGCGATCCGGCGGCTGAAAGCCTACGCCGCGGCCGGCGCCGATTGCCTCTATGCCCCCGGCATCAACAAGCGCGAGCAGATCGAGGCCGTGGTCAAGGCGGTGGCGCCGAAGCCGGTCAATTTTCTCAACAGCGGCGCGTTCGGCTTCACGGTTGACGAGATTGCCGCGATGGGCGTGCGCCGCATCAGCGTCGGCGGCTCGCTGGCGCGCGTCGCCATGCATGCCTTCGTCCGCACCGCCACCGAAATCGCCCGCGACGGCAACTTCGACGGCTTCGGCGGCCTCATCACCAACGCCGAGCTGAACAAGTTTTTCGGCGAGGATCGAAAGAAGCTCTCGTCGTGACCGCCGGTTCGGAACCTCACCCGCTAACCGGCCAGCCCGTCGGATTGCCGGTTGCCATAACGAGTCCGGCGCCGCCTCCGGGTCCGGTCACGCTGAAAGGCCGCTTCGGATCGGTGACACGGCTCGACGCCACGCGCCATGCCGCCGGGCTGTGGCGCGCCCTGCGCGAGCGCGACGAGGTTTGGACCTACATGTCCTTCGGTCCGTTCGCCGACCAGACGGCATTCTCAGCTTGGCTCACCGCGCGCGAGAAGCTGGAGGACCCCTACTCCTACACGGTACTCGATCACGACGGCCGCGAACTCGGCCTGGTGTCGCTGATGTCGATCAAAACCGACATGCGCGTCATCGAGGTCGGCAGTATCGTGTATAGCCCTGCACTACAGCGCACGCCTTTGGCGACCGAGGCGCAGTACCTTCTGGCGCGGTACGCCATCGAAACGCTCGGCTATCGCCGCTACGAATGGAAGTGCGATGCGCTCAACGCGCGCTCGCGGCGCGCCGCGGTGCGTTACGGCTTCGTCTTCGAGGCCATTTTCCGCCAGCACATGATCGTCAAGGCGCGCAACCGCGATACCGCGTATTTTTCGATCCTGGACAGCGAATGGCCGGCGCGCAAGCTTGCCTTCGAACGCTGGCTGCAGGCGGAGAACTTCGATCATCAGGGCCAACAGAAGACCAGCCTCGCGGTGCTGAATGATGCCAAACGCACGCGCGACATCGTGGTGACCAGCAGGTCGGAGCCGCACCCGCAAACCGGCCATCCGGTGGGGCCGCCGGTCGATCCGAAGCCGGCGCCGCGTCCCGGTCCGGTGACGCTGACAGGCCGCTACGGCCGCCTGGAAAAGCTCGGCGTCCAGCACACCGCGGACCTGTGGGCGTCATTCGCCGGGCACGATCGGGTCTGGACCTACATTTCCAGGGACGGACCGTTCGCCGATGCCGCACAATTTGCGGCCTTTGTGGCGACGCGCGCTGCGGCGGAAGATCCTTATGCGTACGCGATCATCGACACGGCCGATCGCGCGGTGGGCTACGTCACCCTGCTGCGCATCGTGCCGCAGATGCGCGTCATCGAAGTCGGTCACGTGCTCTATTCGCCAACCTTGCAGCGCACGCCGCTCGGCACCGAAACCCAATATCTGTTGGCGCGTTACGTTTTCGAAACGCTGGGCTACCGCCGTTACGAATGGAAGTGCAACACGTTCAATGCGCCGTCGTGGCGCGCCGCGCTGCGCTACGGCTTTGTCTATGAAGGGATTTTCCGCCAATACATGATCGGCAAGGGCCGCAACCGCGACGATGCTTGGTTCTCGATGCTGGACAGCGAATGGCCGGCGCGCAGGCGGAATTTCGAGCGTTGGCTCGATCCGGACAATTTCGACAGCGAGGGACGGCAGAGGTTAAGCCTCGCCGCGTTGAATGGGGCAGAAAGCGCAAGGACGCAATGAGCGACAGACTGAAAGGCAAAACCGCACTGATTACCGCCGCCGGCCAGGGCATCGGCCGCGCCATTGCCGAAGCGTTCATCGCCGAGGGCGCGAGCGTGATCGCGACCGATCTTGCCGAAGACAAACTTGCCGGACTGAAGACCAAGAAAAGCTGCAAGCTCGATGTCCGCGCACAGAGCGACATCGAGGCGCTGGCCCGCGATGTCGCCGGCGCGTTCGGCGCGCTCGACATTCTGGTCAATTGTGCCGGCTTCGTGCATCACGGCACAGTGCTCGATTGCGCCGATCGCGACTGGGATTTTTCCTTCGACCTCAACGTCAAGTCCATGCACCGCATGATCAAGGCGTTCCTGCCCGCCATGCTGGAGAAAAAACGCGGCGCGATCGTCAATATTTCCTCGGCGGTCTCCTCGATTCGCGGTGTGCCGAACCGCTACGCCTACGGCACCACCAAGGCGGCGGTGATCGGACTCACCAAGGCGGTCGCCGCCGATTTCATCAAGCAGGGCA
>JASHXZ010000215.1 GCA_030043285.1 Xanthobacteraceae bacterium
GAGCACGGCCGACCATGACGACAACACCGGGCGCTTTTTGATTGCACCGCGCAATAGCCGACTCGCCGCGGCCTGCACGATTTTCAGCTCGGTGATGGCCGCGTCGCCCATGCCGGCGACGTCGCGGAGCCGCGACGGCGGCGCCGTGATCACCTCGGCGAACGAGCCGAAGGTCTCGAGCAGCGACTTGGCGAGCGGTTTGACATCGCGGCGCGGCAAAGCGCGGAACAAGAGGAGCTCGAGCAGCTCGTAATCCGAGACCGCATCGGCCCCGGCTTCGCGGAAGCGGTCGCGCAGGCGCTCGCGGTGGCCATGATAATGCGGCGGCGCTTCGGCGGCGCCGCGTCCGCTGGCGGGATTTTGGTCCGGCATGAAGTGATGCACCCCGCGGGCAGCCGCTTTGATCGCTGCGGCGGCCCGTCCGCCAGCATGATCCGCTGGCCGGAATTTGCAATCGTGTTGCACGCACCGTCGTCGCGCCTGTTGCGCCACGTCGCTCTACTGGCCGGGAGCGAACTTCTGATCGGGAAATGCTGCGGCGTCGGGCGCCTTGATGACGACGAAAGAATGAAACAGCGCGGCGTGGCAGGCGTTGCAGCCCTGCGTGAGCTGGCCGTAGGCGACGGCGAATTTTTGCGGGTCCTGCAGCCTGATGGCGTCCTGCAGCGCGTTTAACGGCTGGCTTAGCGCCGCATCGGCCAATTCGCTGACCGGATAGCCGCGGTATTTCGGCAGCGCCTTGGCGATGCCAGCGAAAACCTGGCGGATTTCGGCCACCGCATAACCGGCAAGCGGCCAGTTCTGGGCCTGGCCGGCCAGCCCCAGCTTGGCATGGCGCGGCTGCACCAGCGTATTCATCATGTCGCCCATGGTCATCGGGTAGGGCACGGCGGGCACTGCCGGCGCAGCCGGTGCCGGTGCGGCCTGCGGCGCTGGCGGCATCGGCTGTGACAACAGGGTGGGGGCAGCCGCGATCACAACGGCCGCCGCGAGCGCTACGACAAGCACCGGATGTTTGGGCATGACCGAGCCGCGCGCCGGTTTACTGCTTCTGCAGATAGCATTCGACTTCGATCGGGTCCTTGGTGTCACCCGCGGCATGCGGCTGGCGCTGCACGTTCGCTTGCTTGTAGCCGTCCTTGGCGCACGAGATGGTGACGTCGTCGGGTTTGACGTCCTGGCCGAAGCCTGGGATTTTGTAGACGCCCATGATGTCGGTACGCGTCACCAGGGCGCCGCGGTCCTTCAGTTCGGCCGTCACCTTGGCGTCGGCAATGCCCGGCCCGCCGACCTCGCGCACGAAGCCAAAAAATGACGGGCCGTCCGAGGGGTTGATGTCCTCGTCGGTGAAGCCGGTGCCGCCGGCGCGGCCGAGCGAGGGCGCTGCCAACACGAGCGCGGCGATGAGAGCCGCAAGCGAACCGGCGTGGTTAAGCGTCATGCGGGTCACTCAGTTCAGGTGATAAGGCCGCAGCGCGCCAAGGAGCGTAACGGCGAGCAGCATGTGGACGAGCAGAAAGACCGGCCGGAAGATCATTACTCCCCGCATGTGCGCTTCGCCCGGCGATTCCGCGACGATTAACATCACACGCGCACTATAACGCGCGCTCGGCGCGCCGACAATTTGGCAAGCCGCTGCGTGCACCGCATCGGCGGGTCGCTCAACGCGGATAGGGCGGTTTGTCGAGCCCGTTGGGCGACAGCGTGAAAATTTCGACGCCGGTCTGGGTGACGGCGACGGAGTGCTCGAACTGTGCCGACAGCGAACGGTCGCGGGTCACCGCGGTCCAGCCGTCGGACAGCACCTTCACGTGCGGGCGGCCCAGATTGATCATCGGCTCGACGGTGAAGAACATGCCGGGCTTGAGCACGATGCCCTCGCTGGGTCGGCCGACGTGGACGATGTTCGGCTCGTCGTGGAACAGCCGGCCGACGCCGTGGCCGCAAAAGTCGCGCACCACGCTCATGTGCTGCGCCTCGACATAGGTCTGGATGGCGTGACCGATGTCGCCGGTGGTGCCGCCGGGCTTGATCGCGGCGATACCGCGCATCATCGCCTCGTAGGTCACCTCGATCAGCCGTTCGGCGCGGCGCGGAATGTCGCCGACCGTATACATGCGGCTCGAGTCGCCGTGCCAGTGGTCGAGGATCAGCGTCACGTCGACATTGAGAATGTCGCCGTCGCGCAGCGGCTTGTCGGATGGAATGCCATGGCAGACCACGTGATTGACCGACGTGCAGGTCGCCTTGCGATAGCCGCGATACATCAAGGTCGCCGGCATCGTGCCGTGGTCGTGGCCGAACTCGTAGACCAGGCGGTCGATGCGCTCGGTCGAGACGCCGGGCTTGATCTCACTGACCAGCATATCGAGGCACTCGGCGGCGAGCCGGCCGGCTTTGCGCATGCCTTCGAAGGCAGCGGAGCCGTGGATCTTGATCTGTCCGGTCTTGCGCAGCGGCGCCGAGGCCGCTTCCACATAGGTCATGGCGCTAAAAATTTTTCAGCCGCGAGGCGAGCGGCTGCAAGCCGCCAGATCAAGCGCAATGTAAGCATGCTGGCGAGCAACGCAAGCAAGTTGCGCTACATGCCTTTTCTCACCCCTCCACGATCGGAACCGGGGCGGCGATCTCGATACCGGCGGTCGTGATCTTGCAGCGCCACGCCAGTATTTCGACACCTTTTTGCCGCGCCCGGTCGAAGCCGGCGGCGTATGCGGCGTCAATGTCGCGCGCTACGGTGAAGCGGTCCGCCGAAGGGATCTGGATCACGAACAGGAGCACCGCGCGGGCGCCGCCTGTGACCATCAGCGCAAGGTCGTCGAGATGCTTGGCGCCGCGCGCGGTCACGCAATCGGGAAATTCGGCAAGCTGCGGCTTGCGCATCAGATGGACGTTCTTGATCTCCAGGTAACACGTGGGGCGCTTGCCGTCCTCGAGCACGAAGTCGGCGCGCGACCCGACGCCGTATTTCACTTCGCGACGGATCGACGAATAGTCGCGCAGTTCCGGAATGAGCCCAGCCTGGAGGGCTTCGGCGGCCAGCAAGTTGGGCAGCACCGTGTTGACGCCGACCAGTTCCGGACCGCTGCCGAGATCAGTCTCCACCAGTTCCCAGCTGTAGCGCAGTGAGCGCATCGGATTCTGCGAGTCCGACAGCCAGACCCGCGAATAGGGCCGGTTCAGCCCGGTCATCGCGCCCGGATTGGCGACGTGCACCGTCGTCATCTCGCCCGTGTCGAACATCACGTCGGCGAGGAAGCGTTTGTAACGGCGCGCCAGCATGGCGGGAATGAGCGGAGTACCGAACCGCATGGCCGCAACTCATAGACGGGCAGACGCGGCCGTGGGAAGGCTTTTCTGCCGGCGCTTCACAGGACGATGTTGCCGCCCAGTTCGTCCTCGATGTGGACGCGGATGATGTCCTCGAACGAATCTTCGGCGCGGAAGCCGAGCGCCAGCGCACGGCGCGGATCGAAGCGGCGCGGCCAGCCGGCAACGATGCGCTCGACCAATGGGTCCGGCGCGCGGCGGATGCGTGCCGCGACCTTGTCGCCGGCGAGGCGGCGCAGCGCCGCGATCTGTGCGGCGACCGTGCAGCAGACGCCCGGCATGGTCAGGTTGATGCGCGAGCCGAGCTGCTCGCTCGACAGCCCGGCGGCGTGAACGAGAAAGCCGACGGCGGTGCGCGGGCTGGCGTGCCAGTGCATGACGGAGTCATCGACCGGCAGCACGGCCTCCTGCCCGGCGAGCGGCTCGCGGATGATCGAGGAGAAGAAGCCGGACGCGGCCTTATTGGGGCGCCCGGGCCGCACGTTGATGGTCGGCAGCCGGATGCCGACGCCGTCGACGAAGCCGCGGCGGGTGTAATCGGCGAGCAGAAGTTCGACGATCGCTTTCTGCGCGCCGTACGAGGTCAGCGGCGTGTGGAAAAATTCGTCGCCGATCGCATCCGGAAACGGCGCGCCGAACACCGCGATAGACGACGTGAACACGAGCCGTGGCCGATAGCGGTTGCCGGCCGTGCGGACCGCTTCGAGCAACGCCCGCGAACCATCGAGATTGACCCGCGTGCCTTTCTCGAAATCGAGCTCGGCCTCGCCCGACACGATCGCGGCCAAGTGGAAGATGACATCCGGCCGCCCGGCGATGGCCGCAGGCGCTGTTGCGGCATCGCCGATATCGGCCGCCGCGGTGACGACGTCGCCGGTGAATTTTTCCGGTTTTTGCGGCGCCTCGACGTCGATCAAAGTCAGCGTGTCGATCGGGCGGCCGTTGAGCGCGCCGGCCTCCACCAACCGCGCCGTGAGCTTGCGCCCGATCATGCCGGCCGCGCCGGTGATGAGAATGTGCATGGTTTGTTGCTACAGCGCCATTCCGCCGTCGACGAGATGGGCCTGGCCGGTAATGTAGCTCGCCTCGTCGCTGGCGAGGAAGAGGGCGAGCGCGGCGACTTCGGTCGGCGTGCCGAGGCGGCCCATCGGCTGCCGTGCGACGAAATCCGCGCGCACGGCGTCGACTGAACGGCTGGTTTCCTTGGCGAGCGTGGCGACGCGATCGTCGAGCGACGGCGATTCGATGGTGCCCG
>JASHXZ010000111.1 GCA_030043285.1 Xanthobacteraceae bacterium
AGGCCGGACGCGGCGAGCTCGGCCGCGTTCAACTCGGCTTCGTGACCTCGGTGTCCGGCGCCGGCTTGCTGCGCAACTGGATCGGCGCGTTTCAGAAAGCCAATCCGAAGATCGAAATCACGGTCCAAAAACTGTTGCCGATCGCGCAGATCGCCGCAATCCTGCGCAACGAGCTGGACTGCGGTTTCACGCGCATGCCGCGCAAATATCCGACCGGCATCCGCGGTTTCGACGTCCACCGTCAGTCGCTGATGCTGGCGCTGCCGAGCGAGCATCCGCTGGCGCGGCGCGAGAGCATCAGGCCCGCGATGCTCGCCCGTGAGGCGTTCATCAGCATCGCCCCCGAGATCGATTTGGGATTCTTCGGCTATACCGAGGCCATCGGCCGCATCGGCAATTTCACGCCGCGCGTCGTCAAGCGCGATAAGGATTTCATCGCCGTGCTGGCTTACGTCGCGCTCGGCCAGGGCGTCGCGGTGGTGCCGGAGCTTCTGGCAACGTCGACCGTCGCCAACGTCGTGTTCCGCAAGATCGCGGGCCATTCGTTGCCGGAGACCTCGATCGCCTTCATCTATGGCAGCGCGCCGTCGCCGTCGGGCAAGTTGCTGATCCGGCACATGCAGCGTTTCGCGCTGCGCCACCACGGCGCCAACGCGCTGCCCGGCGGCACCGCGCGGCAAAGGCGTCTTACCAAACAGCTCTTCGCACACGGCACATGATTTACCCTGCCCCGCTTGCGGGGGAGGGAACGCCCCAGCCAAAAATTGCAACGCGCTATATTTGTTGCAGGCCCCGTTCCCCCGCCTGACCCAGGATTACGTCATCTACCTTACATATAGATTGACACGGAACCGCGCCTGCACCATCGTGCTACTGTAGATCGTCTTGATGGCCCCAACCGCGGCGGGGCGAGCCGCGGATGCGATTGGAACGGCCGCTCTCGAGCGGGCCGCCAAAAACGGGAGGTCACGATGGCAAAGAAGGCGAAAGCGGTCAAAGCGGCGAGGGTCGTTACGGGCGCTGGGTTGGGATGGCACTGCACTCATACCACCGATCCCGTGGTCGTGGGCCTCCACGAAGAGGTTCTCGCGACGCTGGACGCGCCGACCCAGAAGAAGGTGTTGGCCGCAACGCACGAGGGCAAGGCCGCGGTGCACAAGACCCTCGCCGACGTGAATACCCACATCGCCGGCATCCTGAAGTCCGGTGGATAGCGGCGGCTCGGGCGCCGTCTTCGCCTCGGTCCGCGAGCCGCCGGCACCTGAAAGGCGCCGGGCGGAAGTGGCGCTCATCGGCTTCCAGGACCAGGGCAATCTGGGAATGGGCTACTTGGCCGCCGTGCTGCGGCGGCACGGCTGCGCGGTCGAGATAATCGACATTCGCGACAAGCCTGAAACGATCGCGGCGCGGCTCCTCGAACGCCCGCCGACTTTGGTCGGCTTCTCCCTGATCTTCCAGTTCTTCCTGCCGCAGTACCGCCGCCTTGCCCAATACCTGCGCGCAGCCGGCGTCACCTGTCACTTCACCATCGGCGGGCATTATCCGAGCCTTTGCCACGACGAACTCCTTGCCAACTTCCCGGAGATCGACAGCGTCGTCCGCTACGAAGGCGAGGAGACCCTCGTCGATCTGGTCGATCGGCTGCACGCCGGCGAGGAATGGCGCGTCCTCGACGGCATTGCCTACCTGCGCAATGGCGAGGTGGTGACGAACGCGGCACGGCCGCTGGTGCAGGATCTCGACACGCTGCCGTTCCCCGAGCGTCCTTACGAGCCGGAGCGCGTCGGCGGCTTTCCCACCCTGCCGGTGCTGGCGAGCCGCGGCTGCATCCGGCGCTGCTCGTTCTGTTCGATCCATACGTTCTATCGCACCGCGCCCGGCAAGGTGGTGCGCGTGCGCAAGCCGGAAAAGGTCGTCGAGGAGATGCTCGAACTGCACCGCCGCCACGGCGTGCGCGTGTTCCTGTTCCAGGACGATGATTTTCCGCTGTGGGGCAAGAAGGGCCGCCGCTGGGCCGACGAGCTGATGGGACGCATGCACGACAGCGGGCTTGCTGAAAACACCATCTGGAAGATCAGCTGCCGCGCCGAATACGTCGAGACCGAGCTGTTCGCCGCCATGCGCGAGGCCGGCCTGTTCCTGGTCTACATGGGCATCGAATCGGGGGTCGAGTCAGGTCTCGAGATTCTGTTCAAGCAGATGACGATCCAGCAGAACCTCGACGCGGTCGCCACGCTCAAGCAGCTCGGCATTGTCTATTCGTACGGCTTCATGCTGTTCGATCCGTCGAGCACCTTCGAGTCGGTGCGGCAGAACGTCGGCTTCCTGCGCCAGATCGTGGCCGACGGCAGCGCACCCGCGTTTTTCTCCCGCATGCTGCCGTACGGCGGCACGCCGATCCGCGACCTGCTGGCGAAAGAGGGACGGCTGCGCGGCGACCTCACTCATCCGGACTACGACTTCCTCGACCCGCGGCTCAACGAATATTACGCGCTGCTCCACACCACCGTGCGGCCGTGGATTCACAATCAGGGTTTGGCCAATCAGTTGAGCTACGCCTGGGATGAAGTCGAGACGTTCGCCCGGCTGACCTCCGGCTTGCGCGGCATCAAGGCCTATCGCAAAGCCTTGGCCAGGCTGACCGCGCAGGCCAACGCGCGCTTGTTCCGCCTGGTCGAGGAGACCTCGCTCGCCTTCGAGCAGGGCGACCGCTCGCTGCTCGACCCGAAGGCCATCGCCACTTATTGCAAGCGCATGCAGACGCGACTCGTCGATCTGCGCAACATATTCGTCGCCGACAATATCGAGCCGCTGACGCACCGCATCAACGCCGATTGCTCCAGCGGACCGGTGCTGCGGCCGCAGGTGCACTGACGCCATGATCGTCGCCCGCTCGCGGGCGAACGCACCGCGCCGAAACCCGCGCCGATTTGCGCCGCTGTTCGTGTTGGCGCCGGCGCGCTCCTACACGTCCGTTGTCGCCACGATGATCGGCCAGCATCCCGACCTCTCCGGGCTGCCTGAGCTCAAGCTGTTCGCCTACCGCACCATCGGCGAGCTGGAAGCCTCATTGCCAGACTACTGGATCGCGCGCGGCTTCACCCATCGCAGCCCCGGGCTCGTGCGTGCCCTGGCGCAGCACGAATTCGGCGACCAGACGATCGCGAGCCTCGATGCCGCGCGGGCCTGGCTGCGCGATCGGGGACGCTGGTCCGGCGCCGACGTGCTGGACGTGCTGCTTACGCGCATGGCGCCACGCGAAGCGGTGGAGAAATCGCCTGAGAACGTCGCGAGCAGCGCCGCGCTCCGCCGTCTCGCCCGCGCCTACCCGCGCGCGCGTTATTTGCATTTGACGCGGCACCCTGTGACCAGCCAGGCCTCCATGGCGCAGCATCTTTTGCGAACCATGCCCGAGCATGCGCGCCTCGGCGAGCCGATGGCCGGCATCGCGGCCTGGCGCGCAGTCCATGCCCGCATCATGCGGTTTGCCGCGGGCCTGCCCGCCGACCGGATCATGCGCGTGCGTGCGGAGGATGTCCTCAACGACGCGCCCGCGCAGTTGCGCGCGATCGCCGCGTGGCTCGGCTTGCGCACCGACGCCGGCGCCATCGAGGCCATGCTGCGCCCGCAGGCATCGCCGTTCGCGCGCTTCGGTCCGGCGGAGAGTGGAGCAATTGGCGGCCACGACCACGACTTTCTGCGCGATCCAACGCCGCGGCGCGTGGAGTGTCCCGCAACGACCGAGCCGCCGCCGGGCTGGCACGGCGCACCGCGCCTATGGCGAGGCGCCGCCGCGCTCGCCCGTGAACTCGGCTACGGCGAGGCGCGCACGCCGCGGGGACGCCGAGCTGACGGGGCCACGCACGACCTCCGCGCATTGCGCGCGGAACTGCTGCGCCGCGTCGACATCGATGTGGCCGCGCGCCGCGCCTGCATGGGCGCACCGGCAGAGCTGGCGCGACTGATGGAGATGGACAGCGACAACACCGCCTGGCTCGCGACGATCATCGACAAGATCGGTTGGCCGCGCCGCTCACTGGTGGGCGAGGATGGCGCCCACGCCGCTTGGCTGCTCGTGCAGCATGCCGATCTCAACCGGCCGTTCCAGCAGCGCTGCCTCGCGCTCTTGCGCAAAGCGGTCAAGGCCAACGAAGCGGCGCCCGTCGATCTCGCCCACCTGACCGACCGGGTGCTGCTGGCCAAGGGCCGGCCGCAAGTCTACGGCACCCAAACCACCGTCCGCGATGGCCGTTACCAACCGGCGCCGATCAAAAACGCGAAACGGGTCGACGCGCGCCGCGCCGCCGTCGGCCTGCAGCCGCTTGCCGCCGAACTCGGTCCCGCGCGCGCACTCCATCGCACGCTGTCCGCGCCGGCGCACACACCCTGTCCCGCCTGCGCTCAACCGATGCAAGTGCGCCGCCCGAAACCAGGCGCGACCACCCGCTTCAAATGCCCAGCCTGCGGCGCCACCGGCACCGTGCATTCGCGAAAGCCCGCCGCGCCGGTCGGGCTTTAGATGAGCGAGAGTAGGGCGGGTTGAGCGCTCGCGCGTACCCCCTCGCCCGCTTGCGGGAGAGGGCGACCGCGAAGCGGCCGGGTGAGGGGCAGTGCGCGTAGGGTGCGCGCAGCGAAGCCCACGCGGTCCAGCGGCGCCTTGCGGCGTAGCCAAATAGTAAGGCAGCGCATTTTGATGTCAGGTTTGCCGCTCTTCGCGAAATGACGAACTGAAGCATGATGATTTTAGTCATTCGCTCGTCATTGCGAGCCAACGGGTCCGGCCCGAAGTGGCCGGCCCGATGACAAGCTCCGCGAAGCAATCCAGT
>JASHXZ010000216.1 GCA_030043285.1 Xanthobacteraceae bacterium
TGCCGGTTTTGCCGGCAAGCGCATGTCGGTTGCCGACCTCAAGCGGCTGTGGCCGGTCTTCGTCGCGCCCAAGGTGCGCGACTGGTTCAACGATCATCTCGAAAGCGGCATCGTCGACCACGTCACCATCGCGGTGAACGCGCCGTTCAAAACGCTCAAAGAGGGCGGCCCGCCGGTTCCCGATAACGGTCTGTCGATCGAAGCGACGGCGACGAACTGCATCATTCATCCGGTGGCAGGGCTGCCGGCGCTCAATGGCGCCGATCTCACCGTGCACGTCGTCGGCCGCGACGCCCAGGTCGCGGTCGGCAAGGCCACCGCCGATCTGCCGTCCGGCCGCAAACTCGTTCTGTCCGGCGGCTTGTTCGAAGTGCCCGACACGGCGCCCCTGCAACCGCCGGCGCGCGTCCACTTCAAGCTCGACGGCCCGGTGCCGGCCGCCGCCGAATTGTTGGCCATGGACAGGCTGCGCGAGGTCGCCGCCGTGCCGTTCGATCCGGCAACCACGCGCGGCACGCTGAGCGCGCAGGTCGCGCTGGCGATGCCGCTCAAGCCGGATCTGCCGCCGGGCGCCACCAATTATTCCATCGCCGTCGACGCCACCAACTTTTCCGTCGAACACATGATCATGGGGCAGCGGCTTGATGCCGCCGCGCTGCGCATCATCGCCAATCCGCAAGGCTTCCAGTTCAAAGGCGACGTCAAGGTCGGCGGCACGCCGGCCAATCTCGAATATCATCAGGCCCGCGATACCGGCGACGTCGATATCAAGCTCCAAGGCACGCTGGACGCCGCCATGCGCAACAGCCTTGGGCTCGATCAGGGCAACACGATCGCGGGCGCGATACCGATCCGGGTCAACGGCCATATCGACGGCGGCTCCGGTCACGATGGACGCTTCGCCATCATCGCCGATCTGACGCCGGCGCAGATCGACGGCTTTTTGCCGGGCTGGATCAAGCCAGCCGGCAAGCCGTCGCGCGCGACGTTGACGGTCACGACGGCCCCGGATGCGATTCACATCGACGATCTGGTGATCGAGGGCGCCGGCGGCGGCGTCAAAGGTACGGTCGATCTCGACGGTTCGGGCACGCTGCAAGCGGCCAATTTCCAGTCGTACGGCTTTTCCGACGGCGACAAGGCGACGCTGAAAGCGGAGCGCAGCCCTGACGGCGCTCTGCGCGTCACCATGCGGGGCGAAGTCTATGACGGCCGCGGCTTCATCAAAACGCTGACCGCCGCATCGCACGGCACCGCGCCCGCCAATCAACAGGCCGCCGATATCGACCTCGACTTCAAGCTCGGCGCCGTGCTCGCCTTCAACGGCGAGGCGCTGAGCGACGTCGATCTGAAAATGTCGCGCCGCGCCGGCGAGATTCGCAGCCTCGGGCTGAGCGCCAAGATCGGCCGCAACGGCACCGTGAACGGCGAGCTGCACGGCCAAGCCGATGGCCGCCAAGTGGTTTCGCTGCGCACCAGCGACGCCGGCGCACTGTTCCGGGCGACCGACGTCTATGCGCGCATGCGCGGCGGCCAGATGGTCATGACCATGGACGCGCCATCAGCCGACAATTCAGGTCAGCAGGGCACGTTGATGGTGAGCGATTTCACCGTCCATGACGAAGCCGAGCTGCAGCGCGCGGCGACGAGCGGCGGGCAGAACGGCATGCCGACCGCGAGCAACGACCTGCAATTCTCCAGCATGCGCGTCGGCTTCACGCGTGCGCCGGGCCGCATCGCTTTGCGCGACGGTATCGTGAGCGGGCCCATGCTCGGCGGCACGATCGACGGCCTGGTCGACTACACGCGTGACTCCGTCGACCTGCATGGCACGCTGGTGCCCATTCAATCGATCAACGCTTTGTTTGGCCCGATCCCAGTCATCGGCACGATCTTCGGCGGCAAGACGGGGGTGATCGGCTTCACCTATCGGGTGGTCGGGCGGCCGGGGCGGCCGGTGCTCAACGTCAATATTCTGTCCGGCTTGGCGCCGGCCCTGCTGCGCAAGTTCTTGTTCGAATGGCCGGCGGCGAGCCAGAACTACGTCGACAACCCGCAGTGAGCCGATTTTATATTAGGGCGCGTATTCTTTTTTCTGTGGCCGCAATCACAAAGTCCCATGTCTCGCACCAAATGCGAAATAGGCCGGCCCAGTTGGCGGCCTATGGCGAATCTTACTGCGGCTTGGTTGTCTTCTTGCGCCACCGTCTCGGACACGCCAGAACGCTGACATGAAGTCGATCCGCGCCAGCCGCTATGTGCGTTTGGCCAGAGTGACATCTGCGCGCTGGCAACGCCGGGCCATCTTCCTGCTTGGCGGCATCATCGTCGGTGCAGCGGCGGTCGCACTCGCCTTGTGCGCCGATCGGGCGATGGCTGCTTTTGCGCTGCTGCTGGCGCAGAGCCGTTACGCTTCGCTGGTGGTGACGCCGGCAGGGTTTATGCTCTCGGTGTTCCTCGCCAATCGATATTTCCAGAACTCACAGGGCAGCGGCATTCCGCAGGCGATCGCCGCGCGGGCGCTCACCGACCAGAGCGCCCGGGGGCGGCTGGTGTCGATCCGCATCGCCATCGGCAAGATCCTGTTGACCCTGCTTGGCCTGTTGTGCGGCGCCTCGGTCGGGCGCGAAGGGCCGACGGTACAGGTGGGCGCCTCCATCATGTTCGCGATCGGGCGGATGTCGCCACGCCGCCAGCCCGGTCTGATCCTGGCCGGCGCCGCGGCCGGCGTCGCGGCTGCCTTCAATACGCCGCTCGCGGGCATCGTATTCGGCATCGAAGAGATGAGCCGGGCTTTCGAGGTCCGCACCAGCGGCCTGATTATCGCGGCAGTGGTGGTGGCGGGCCTGACTTCGCTGGCGCTGGTCGGCAATTACACCTACTTCGGCACCAACGCGTCGGTCCTGCGGTTCGGCCTCGATTGGCTTGCGGTACCGTTGTGCGGCATCGTCGGTGGCCTTTTCGGGGGAGCCTTCAGCCGCATTGTCATCGCCATGGCGCGCGGTTTTCCGAACTTGCCTTTGGGACGCGCGATCAAGCGCCGGCCGCTGTCTGTTGCCTGCGTCTGCGGCGTGTTTGTCGCGCTGTGCGGTCTTGCCTCCGGCGATACGATTTTCGGCACCGGCTATGCGCAGGTGAAGGGGATGCTCGAAACCGGCACGCCGCTGCCGTGGAATTTCGGCATTCTCAAATTCGCCGCCACGGCGCTGTCGACCGTCAGCGGCATTCCTGGTGGCATTTTCTCGCCGTCGCTCGCCGTCGGCGCGGGGCTCGGCGCCGACGTGGCGCATCTATTTCCAAGCGCGCCGCTCGGCGCCATCGTCCTCCTTGGCATGGTGTCTTATTTCGCCGGCGTCGTGCAGGCGCCGATCACCGCTTTTGTGATCGTCACCGAGATGACGCAGAACCATAACATGGTGCTGCCCTTGATGCTGGCCGCGCTGATCGCTTACGCGAGTTCGCGCCTGGTTTGCGCCGAAGGCATCTATCACGCGCTTTCGAGGAGCTTCCTGCGTCAGGAAACCGCCGCGCGTGGCTCCGAGCCGCATCCCGCTAGATCGGCTTGAGCAGAACGTGACGTTTCCGGCCTAGCGAAAGCTTGACGACGCCGTCGGCGGTGACATCAGCCTCGCCGATCATTCTTTTCTCGTCGGTCACGCGCTCGTCGTTGATCAGGATCGCGTTGTTGGCGATGGCGCGGCGCACTTCGCCGTTCGATGCGGCCAATCCGGCTTTGACGAACGTGGCCAGCACGCTCAGCCCCGTTTTCAGTTCGCCGCGCGAAACTTCGATCGTCGGCAAGCCGGCGCCGAGCCCGCCTTCCTCGAAAGTCGTCCGCGCTGTCGCGGCGGCCTCATCGGCCGCAGCGCGGCCGTGGACCAGCGCGGTGGCCTCGGTGGCGAGGACTTTTTTGGCCTCGTTGATCTCGGCATCTTTGAGCCCGGCAAGGCGATTGACTTCGTCGAGCGGCAGCACCGTGAACAGCTTGAGAAAGCGCGCCACATCGGCGTCTTCGGTGTTGCGCCAGTATTGCCAATAGTCGTACGGGCTCACCAGGTCGGCGTTGAGCCACACCGCGCCGGCCGCGGTCTTGCCCATCTTGGCGCCCGACGAGGTCGTGATCAGCGGCGCGGTCAACGCAAACAGCTGCGCGTTGTGCAGGCGACGGCCGAGGTCGATGCCGTTGACGATATTGCCCCATTGGTCGGAGCCGCCGAGCTGCAGCACGCAGCCGTGCCGGCGATAGAGCTCGACGAAATCGTAAGCCTGCAGGATCATGTAGTTGAATTCGAGGAACGACAGCTCCTGCTGCCGCTCCAGCCGCAGCTTCACGGAGTCGAACGCCAGCATGCGGTTGATGGAGAAGTAGCGGCCGATGTCGCGCAGGAAGTCGATGTAATTGAGCGCGTTGAGCCAGTCGGCGTTGTTGGCCATGACGGCATTGCCGCCGGCTTCCTCGAATTTGAGAAATTTGGCAAAGACGGCGCGGATGCCTTTGAGGTTCGCCGCGATCATGTCGTCGGTCAGCAGCTTGCGGCTCTCGTCCTTGCCGGATGGGTCACCGACGCGCGTCGTACCGCCGCCCATGAGCGCGATCGGGCGGTGGCCGGTCTGTTGCATCCAGTGCAGCATCATGATCGGCAGCAGCGAGCCGACGTGGAGCGACGACGCCGTGCAGTCGAAGCCGATATAGCCGGTGACCTTCGACGTGCGCGCCAGCGCGTCCAAGGCCTCGGGTTCCGAGACCTGGTGGATAAAGCCTCGGCTGGCCAGCACGTTGAGGAAGTCGGACTTGTAGGCGCTCATGGTCGTTACGGCGGATCAGTGCGCCGCCCGGTTGCGGCGGCGCTGGTGTATCAGGTCCGGCGCGCTATTCAAATTCTCGCCGCGCTGCCGGCGTCTGTCGCTCGATCGGTTACGCTTCGTGCCGCGTTACCCCGCCCGCGGCGGAGCCGTACCGGCGCGGCCCAACGTTTCGCGGCTTACTTCGCCGCTTCTTCCTTGAGCGGATCCTTGACGTTCGGGAACGTCTCGAACTGGACCGCCCAAGGCGCGCCGTTCACTTTCTGGACCTTGCTGATATAGACGTTCTGCACGATGTCGCGGGTGCGCGGATCGATCGAGATCGGGCCACGCGGGCTTTCCCAGCTCATGCCCTTCATGGCGCCCACCACCGCATCGGCGTCGGTCTTGCCGCCGGTCTTCGCCAAGGCCGCGTAGATCAGGTGCATGCCGTCATAGCCGCCGACCGAGATGAAGTTCGCGCGATGGCCGGTCGCCTTCTGATAGGCGTCGACGTATTGCTTGTTGAGCGCCGACGGATGCGCGGCCGAATAGATGCCGGCGGTGACGACGCCGATGAGCGTGTCGCCGGTGTTCGGCAGGTCGTCGTCATCGACGATGTCGCCGGGGCCGACCAGCTTGATGCCGGACTTATCAAGGCCGCGCTCGGCGAATTGCCGCGCGAACGGCCCGGCCTGGCCGGCCGGCACGAACACGAACAGCGTGTCCGGATGCAGGTCGGCGGCGCGCTG
>JASHXZ010000217.1 GCA_030043285.1 Xanthobacteraceae bacterium
AGCTCCCGCGGCCCCGCCAAGTCGGGGCGCTTTGGCGCGACAGCGAAGCACTGAGCTTGCCCATCAGGAGGCGCAATTCCAGCTCGCGGAATTCGGCAAAGATGGTGCCGATCCACTGGTGGACCTCGGTCGGGCCGCCCGCGGTCGCCACCATATAGGCGCCGAACGAGAAGCTCGGCCGGTCGATGACGCCGCGCACGACCGGCGACAGCCGCGGTATGCGGATCATGCGGCACTCGGCACGCGACGGCGGATAGTCTTCCTTGTCGAAGGTCACCGATACGGCTTCGTTGTGCACCGGCACGAAGGTGGCGCCCGGGATAAGCTGCCGCAAATTGGCGTAGGCCCGCACCGTCGAGGGGGCGCTATCGGTGATGAACAATACGATCGGCTCGATCATGCGCCGCCGCGCCTCCGGCACGAAGCCGGTCTCGGCCATGACGGCGAAGAATTGATCGAACGGGCGGTAGCCGAGATCGATCACGCACGTAACCGGTTCGGAGTCGATCAGTTGGTCGAACAACAGCATCTGGCCGCGCGTGTCGGCGATGTCGATCGGCCGAACCAGCCGCGGAAAATGTCCGGCGAGCACGGGGTCGCGCGGATTGAGATCGTAAGCGACAACAGAGCGTTCGCCGGAGCGGAAGAATTCGATCAACAGCCGCGCCAACAGCGTCTTGCCGACGCGCGGCCGCGGTGAGGCGACGATGTAAACTGGCACCGGCCGCGGCATGGCGGCGGCGCTTTATCAGCGCGCCGCCTGCACCCGCGGATTATTGACCGGGGCGCCCGCCGCAATGATGTCGTTGAGCTTGATGCGATCGTACTCGGCCCAGACGTTGCCGAGCCAGTGCCGCACATAGCCGCGCAGCACGAACGAGTAATTGGCGGCGTCGCCGTTGGGTGCCTTGTTGGCGACAAAGGTGAGGAACGGCACTGAGGCAAGCTCGACCTGCTCGTAGGCCATCTCGTTGAGTTTAGGGATGGTGATCTCGACCGCGTCCTTGAGCTTCTTGAAATAATTCGAATGGGTCGCTTGGTCCCATTCGAAGAACGTCGTGTTGTTGAAGTAATTCTTGACCAGAAAATATCTGGCGTCGGCGGTAAACGGCGCGGTGTCTTCGATCTCGTTGAGCGAGGCGATCGACGAGCCGAGGATGTGGAAGACCGCGAATGTAATCTGTCCCTTCCTGGCCGCATCGATGAAACCGATGTCGCGCAGCGCCCGCAGGGTCGGCGACAACAGGCCGGCGCGCACGTCGATCACCGTCACCTGGGTCTCGACGCTCGACAGCGTGTCGAAGATCTTCATCTGATCGGGAACCGACGTGACATCGACGATCTCGGTCACGTCGGGATGAAAGCGCTTGAGCGTGCCTTTCGGCGCTTCGCTGTCGAACGCGCGTGTCGGGGTGTGATGGGCGGTGAAATAATCGAGCAGCGTGCGCGCCACGGTGGTCTTGCCGACGCCGCCTTTGTCCGCGCCGACCACGATGACAGCTGGCTTCGCCATGGCTTTTCCTCGCTGACGCGGCGCCGATCGATTCGGACCGGCGGGTGCACCGGCCCATGCGGCAGGCTGCCAAGCGGGAGCGTCGCGTCCCCTGCACCGGAATCGCTTCTACACAGCCGAAAAGCGGTTTGGAAGGCGGCGCACGACGTTATACCCCGCTCTGATTCGCGCAGCGGCGGTCTGCTTCGTGGCGCGTGCCGGCCGGAGAAGCAAAAATGTGAGGCGATTGCGACTACCCGGTGTGCGGACCCCAGGGACCGGGCGAAGACGGCGGCGACCCTTGGTCAGGCGCGGGCGCGGCGCGCTGGTCGTCGGATGCGGCAGCGCTGCCGCCGTCGTTCTCGGCCGCGCCCCAGGGCCCCTCGGCCGCCGGCTCGGCCGAATCGGCAGGCGCCGCGTTTTCTGCCGGATCCGGAAGCGCAATCGGTCCGATATCGTGTCCGCCGGCATACTTCACCAAAGCCGCGACCCTGTCCTCCACCGTCGGATGGGTGTCGAACAGTTCGCCAAAACCCTCGCGCGGATTGTCGACGCACAGTTCCATGACCGCCGAGGTGGCGCCCGGCAGCTCGCCGCGGCCTTCGATTTTGCGCAGCGCCGAGATCATGGCATCGGGATTTTGCGTCAGCTCCACCGAACCGGCGTCGGCCAAGTATTCGCGCGCGCGCGACAGCGCGAGCCGGATGATGAACGACAGCGCGTAGGCAATGACCAGCAGCACGATGGCGATCACGATCGCCAACCCCGCGCCACCGCCGCCCTCGCGGTCGCCGGACGAGCGCGAGCGGCCGAAGGAAAAGCCGTTGTAGAACCAAAGCCGGAAGATCAGCTCGGCGAAGAACGAGACGACGCCGGCGATGATCACGGCGATCACCATCATGCGCACGTCGCCGTTGCGGATATGGGTCAGCTCGTGGCCGAGCACGCCTTCGACCTCGGCATCGTCGAGCCGGTCCAACAGCGCGGTCGTCACCGTGATGGCGTACTGCTTCTCGTTCATGCCGGTGGAGAACGCGTTGAGCGCGTCGCTCTCCATCACTTTCAGCTTC
>JASHXZ010000218.1 GCA_030043285.1 Xanthobacteraceae bacterium
CTCGTCGCGAAGTTTCTTGTAGTTCGTGGCTTCCATCGCTTTCGTGAGCGCGGTCTGATAGTCGCCGGAATCGTATTGCCAGCCGAACGCCGAAGTATAGGGAAACTGCTCGCGCCGGATGAGGTTCTTCATGCGGAACTCGGCCGGATCCATGCCGAGTTTTTGCGCCATGATGTCCATGGCGCGTTCGATGCAATAAGCCGCCTCGGTGACGCGGAACGAGCAGCGGTAGGCGACGCCGCCCGGCGCCTTGTTGGTGTAGACGCCGTCAACGAGACAATAAGCAGCCGGGAAGTCGTAGGATCCGCTGATGATGGAAAACAGCCCGGCCGGCCATTTGGTGGCGTTGGCGCAGGCATCGAACGCGCCGTGATCGGCGATGGTGTAGCAGCGCAGTCCCGTGACCTTGCCGTCCTTGGTGCAGGCAATTTCCACGTCCATGTGGAAGTCGCGCGCGAACGCCGTGGTGGACAGGTTCTCGATGCGGTCCTCGACCCACTTGACCGGGCGCCCGGTGACGATCGAGGCGACGATGGCGCAGATGTAACCCGAATAGGCGCCGACCTTGTTGCCGAAGCCGCCGCCGATGTCGGGGGCGATGACGTGGATCTTGTGCTCGGGAATTTTGGAGATCAGCGATCCGACCGTGCGGATGACGTGCGGAGCCTGGAATGTGCCCCATAGCGTCAGTTCGCCCTTGATCTTGTCGAACGACGCGACGCACTGGCAGGTCTCGAGCGGGCACGGATGCACCCGCGGATAGACGATGAACTCCTTGATTTTTACGTCGGCCTTGTCGAACGCGGCGTCGGCCGCGGCCTTTTCGCCGGCCTGCCAGGAGAACACATGATTGTAGTGCTTGCGCTTGCCGTGAGCGCCATCGGTCTTGTCCTTGATGTCCTCGCGGATCACCGGCGCGTCCGGCGCCATGGCCTTGAGCGGATCGACGTTGACGGGTAGCGCTTCGTACTCGACTTCAACCAGATCGACAGCGTCGGCCGCAGCCTCGCGGCTTTCGGCGACCACGAACGCCACCTCCTGGTTCTGAAACAGCACCTTGCCGTCGGCCAACACCATTTGCACGTCGCCGGCGAGCGTCGGCATCCAGGCGAGGTTGACGGTCTTGAGGACATCGGCGGTGAGCACCGCGACGACGCCGGGCGCTGCCGCGGCCTTCGTGGTGTCGATCTTGACGATGCGGGCGTGGGCGTGCGGCGAGCGTACCAGGTCGCCGTACAGCATGCCCGGAAGCTTCACGTCGTCGACGTAATTGCCCTTGCCCTGGAGAAAACGGATGTCCTCGACGCGCTTGCGCTTGCAGCCCAAGCCTTCGAGCTTGGCGGCGCGTTCGGCGGAGGTGGGGGTCATGTCGTTCATTCTGCGGCCTCCTGGAAAGGCACGCCGTTGAGCTTCGCGGCGGCGTATTGAATGGCCCTGACGATGTTCTGATAGCCGGTGCAACGGCAGAGGTTGCCGGCAATGCCGAAGCGGATTTCTTCCTCGCTCGGATTGTTGTTTTCCTGCAGCAGCCGATAGGCGCGCGTGATCATCCCCGGCGTGCAGAAGCCGCACTGCAGCCCGTGCATTTCGCGAAAGCCTTCCTGCAACGCATGCAGCGTGCCGTCGGCATTCGCCATGCCCTCGATGGTGCGGATATCGGCGCCGTTCGCCTGCACCGCAAATATGGTGCAGCTCTTCACCGACTTGCCGTTCAGATCGACCGTGCAGGCGCCGCAATGGCTGGTTTCGCAACCGATATGCGGGCCGGTGAGCCGCAGCTCCTCGCGCAGGAAGTGGATCAACAAGGTGCGCGGCTCGACCAGCGCTTCGACGGTCGCGCCGTTCACTTTCATGGCGACTTGGGATTTGGCCATTGATTTGTCTCCCCGTTAGCCGCGAGCTTTGGATTTGGCGCGCGCCAATGCGCGGGTGAGCATGACGCCTGCCATCTTGGTCCGGTAGGCCGCGGGACCGCGCGCGTCGGCGGCCGGCGCCGTGATCGCCTCGGCGGCGGCGACGGCGCGCTTCACCGTCGCGGCGTCCAGTGCCGAGCCGTTGAGGATTTTCGCCGCCTCCTCCGCCCACAGCGGTGTTTCGGCCACATTAGTGAGCCCGATCGAGCAGTTCGCGACCCGCCCGCCGCTCATCGTCAGCACGACGGCGGCGGCCGCAGTCGCATAGTCGCCGATCTTGCGCTTGAGCTTTTCATAGGCGTAGCCGTGCCCTGCTGGCGGCACCGGAATGCGCACGGCGGTCAGCAGGTCGCCGCCTTCGATGGCGGTGAAATAAGCGCCTTGATAGAACTCGCGGGCGGCGATGCGCCGTTCGCCGCTCTTGCCCATGACGTGATAGGTGGCGCCGAGGCATAGCATCACCGCCGGCATGTCGTTGCCGGGATCGCCGTTAGCCACATTGCCGCCGAGCGTGCCCATGTAGCGCACTTGCGGATCGGCCACCTGCAGCGACGTCTCGCGCAGGATCGGAAGCTTCGATTCCAGCAAGCTCGAGCCGATCAGTTCGTGCTGGGTCGTCATGGCGCCGATCACGATGTCACTGCCGTCGGCGCGGATGCCCTTGAGATCGGCGATGCCGCCGAGATCGACCAGATGCGCCGGCTTCGCCAGACGCAGCTTCATCATCGGAATAAGACTATGGCCGCCGGCAATGGCGCGGCCATCGTCACCCAGCTTGGCGAGAAGGCCTACGGCTTCCTGCACGGATGACGGGCGATGATATTCGAATGACCCGGGGATCATGGCATCCTCCCTCGCCGCCGGCCGGGGATCGTCTCCGGACCCCTGGGACCGCGCCAACGTTTTCTTGGCCTTGATGTTTGGCCTTGATGTTCGAAGGTTGGCCGCTTGTGCGGTGCAGCAGCAAGGACCGTTGGACCAACAGGACCGGCGTTTCACGGAAAGCGAGGCCGCTGCACGAATTACGGTCCGATTGCACGAATTGCGTCAGGTGTGCTGACGCATCAGCAGCCGAAATCGACCGGCAAACGTAAAGCCTGAGCCGCACCTATTGGGAGGCAAGATGATGGCGTCGGCGTGGGGCGGTGCCGGGGTCGGCACCCATGACTGCCGCCACCCGCGTTTTGAGCCAGCCGACCCGGCTGCGGCTGACGGGCACCGCGTAATTCTGGGCCGCGTCCATTTCGACCATCTCATTGTCGCCGGAGCGCTTGTAGCCAATGACCCGCTCGATATTGACGATATGGCTGCGGTGGATGCGGACAAACCGGCTGTTGTCGAGCCGGGATTCGACCTCGCCGATGGCCAGCGGACAAAACAGCTTGTCGGTGCCATTGAAGACAAACGTGTAGTGCGAATTGGCGTGGATCGCGACGACGTCGTCGACCGGTAGAAATTGGGTGCCGCCATGACGCTCGATGGGCAGATGGCGTGCAAAGCGGCGCGGCGGTCCACCCATGCCGCCCAACGGCGCGTATGTTCCGCGTCCGAATTCCGGTTGGACACCATTGGTTTTGTGGACGGTGTTTTGAGGCGCCAGTGATTCTGGCGCATCCGCGACCTCCGGCACCGGCTCGGAGGCCACGTCTGCGGCGCCGTCCTGCGTGGATGCCGGCAGAGCGCGGTCGGGATCGGGCACGAGGAACAATAGGAATATCCCGGACAGGCAGAACGCGACGATAGCAACGACGATCGCCAACAGAGCGGTCGAGAGCGTCGGTGCGCCGGCCTGCCCCGACGGGAAAGGCAGCAGCGTCAAGCCTTCCATGGCTGTGTAGTGCATTCCCGAAACCGCGATACCGAAGGCAATTGCGGAAAGGAGAAGCGGCGGACGACCGCCGCGCCCGGCGGCAAGCCAAAGCGCCAACCCGGACGCTGCGATCGCAATGGCCATGCTGGCGGCAACGAGATACCGCTCGTGAATCATGTAGGCGCTGTCGGAGAGCGCACTCATGCCGATGTAGTGCATGGTGAAGATGCCGCCGCCCATGAGGCAGGCCGACAACGTCAGGCGCAACATCGTCAATGGGCCTGAACTCGTGGCGTAAACCGCGGCGCCGACCACGATAACGCAGACCAGAAACGACAGCAGCGTCGGAAACACCAGATAATCGACATGGAACGGCATACGCGCCGCCAGCATTCCGACGAAGTGCATGGTCCAGATACCGACGGCGAGCGACAACGCAGCGCCGGCCAAGAGCAGACGCCGCCGCATGCCCGTGGCCGTGCCGACCTGCACCGCCAAGCTCAGGCCGACATAAGCTCCCTGAATCGCCATCACGATCGAGAGCAGGACAAGCCAAGTCTCATAAGCGACCGGCATCCAGTCCACTTCCTCGCCAGGAAACGACGTCGAACCCATTCTCCAATGGGCTCTGCAACCATTATAACCGACTTTGCGGCCGCCGCCGAGACGGGTTGAATCCGCAAAACAGCGCTTGGCGCGGACGGGTCAAGGTTCGCCTGTCGAGTAATGAAAGAGACTTCAGCTCGCGCGATTTAGGAGGGCTGGCGACTGGCGCGCGCGGCGCGACGGGTCAGTGCATTGAATAAGCGCTCGACACCATGCCGACCGGCCGCTTGTCGGCGGCGCCCAACACCGTGACGCGGGCGAAGCTCGTGGTGTTGCCGACCCGGATCACGCGGGCGTCGGCAATCACGTCGAAGTTCACCGGGCGGAGAAAATGCATGGTCTGGTCGATCATGCTCATCGGCCGATAGCCGTTCCACGCCGCCGAACAGGCAATCACCATGGCGGTATCGGCGAGCGCCATCAGCGCCTGGCTGCAGACCACGTTGCCGTCACCGCAGATCTTCTTGGAAAACGGCATACGGACGACAGCACCGGGCTGCCAATCCGGCTGCGCCCCCGACGGGCGCATCGGCTCGACGCTCTCCACCAGCAATGCGAGGTCCGTCACCCAGGGTGCAAAGGCCTGCAGCATCAGACGTCCTGCCGCCTGCAAGCCGAAGGCCGCCTCCGCGCTGACCAGCCGGTGCACTTCGCCCATGGCCGTTTCGACGCTCCATCGTTCATTGAACGCTTGGCACCGAACGCCTTGTACGGAATGGCAGTTTGGTAACACGCAGCCGCAAGGCGGGCCTGTTCCGGCTCAGGGAAAGCTGTGACGAACCGGCCACGGCTGTGACATTTCTGTGGATAGTCTGATTCTCGATTGGATTGCCAGAGTCGCCAAAAGCTGCCGCCGCAGCGCGGCTGGCGTTGCCGGTTTGCCACGACCCCTCGACAATCGCTTCGCTACGACGGGCGCTGACCTTGACCCTTCCACGCGGGAGCGGCACGCTCGCCGAACGATGATGGGGTAGGGGACATGTCCGGTCGCGTCGCGTATCTCGTTCTGGCGCTGGCGTTCGCGGCGAGCGTTTTGCCGGCGCATGCGGCCAACATTTTCGAAAAGAATTTTTGGCTATCGGGACCGCGCTACGACCGGGTCATCCCGACCTGCGATTATGCGCCGGCGCTCGACCGCATCATCCACCGCTTCGGCAGCAAGGAGGGTCGGTTCTGGAATTCCGACCTGCGCATCGTCGGCATTGAGGACATTCGCGAAAACGCGCAGTTGCCGTGGGCGGCGCAGTCGATTCCGCGCCGCTTCTGCAGCGGTACGGCGCTGATCAACGACGGCGTGCGCCATCGCATCTATTATTCGATCGCCGAGGATACCGGCATGATCGGCATGAATTGGGGCGTCAATTTCTGCGTCGTCGGCCTCGACCGCAATTGGGCCTACAATCCAGGCTGCCGGGCCGCGCGTCCCTGAACCGTTTATTGTTGCAGCGCGTGGAGCACGTGTTCACGTAATCGTGCCGGATCGCGCTCACCGCGCTGGGCAAACTCGATCACTTTCTTGGCAACCGCGTCCGCGCGCAGCCGGTCGCGGTCGCCCACGCCGAGCGTGCGGCACACGTCGGTGTAAGCCGCCGTCATGGTGGCGATTATCTCCGGCTCGAAAGCCTTGTTCTTGAAGAGCCGATAAACGGCCATGCGGAATGCTCACAGTGCGCGGGAGTGCGCCGAGGGGCTTGTGCAGCGATGTTGCGACGGAACGGATTTACAGCCGACTGCAAAGTATTGGCGTGCCGCAAGCCAATCCGCAAGGTACGCGCTGAATAAGCGGCAGCCCGCCGTCAAATTAGCCAACCGTCCCCGGGCCGGGAGGTGGAAATACTGGCTGACTAATTTTGTTCTTGCTTTGTTCCAAAATCCTTGCTACGACCCTTTCGACGCTCGACCAAGCATTGCGTCATCAAGGGGGTTGTCATGGTCCGCTTCATTGCTCGTGGAGTGCTCGCCTTGTTTCTCTTCGCCGCGACCGCCGGCGTCGGACTGGCGCAGGACAAGCGGCAAAACCAGCCGGGGCAGTTCGACTTTTACGTTCTGTCGCTGTCATGGTCGCCGTCATTCTGTGCGGCTTCGGCCGAGCGGTCCCC
>JASHXZ010000112.1 GCA_030043285.1 Xanthobacteraceae bacterium
GCCGCAATGGCCTCCGCCGCCGCCTGGCGTTTTTCGGCCGGCAACGCATCGCGCCGCGCCGCGGCGTCGCGGCGGAGTGCGGCTTTCTCGGCAGCAATATCAGGAGCGATCGATGACAGAGTTCGTGTCCCGGATGCGGTGCGACGCCTGAACAGTGCACCGTTGATCGGGACCTTTGCAACCTCAGCGTTGCCGACGATCCCGGTTCTACGCCGCACCTTCCGCTGCGCTATGTGCTGCGCCGCGCCAACAAAACCAAAAAATAAAGTGCGGAGCCGCTGCGGCCGTTGGAGTGCGATCCCGGGTTCCCTACGAAAGTAGGTGGGCGCCATATGTCCGGACCCACGAGCCCGGCCAGGGACAGCTCCCTTCAGGATCGATAAGGCCCCGGGGATATGTCTCCTGACGCACCGCGCAGCCCCGCCCGGGCAATGTAAGCGGTAGCCACGCGCGGCGCTACCGCCAGGGCGCGCCGCCTCCGTCGCAAGATGAAGTGCAGTCTCGCCGCATGCCGCGAGCGGGTTGTAGCCGCCTTGCCCCACGCACATCCACCGCCGGGCAGCTCCATCTTCCACCTTGGCGGCAGCATGCGTTATGCTCAGCGCCGTCAAGCCAGGGTTAGTGGGGGGTGGAATGACGAAGCAATGGACGCATGCGCTTGCCGGCGCCGCGATGGCGCTGGCGGCGGCAATTCCGGTCACGCCGGCGGCGGCTGCGGCGACGCAGCGGCAGATCGATGCCTGTGTCAATGGCAGAGGTCAATTCTCGCTCGATGAGCAGATCGGCGGCTGCACGGCGTCGATCCAGTCGGGCAGCTGGAAGGGCAAGAATCTGTCCTGGGCCTACGCCAATCGCTGCATCGCCTACAAGGACCAGGCGCAGTACGATCGCGCCATGGCCGATTGCAACAAGGCGATCGCGCTCGATCCGGGCAACGACCACGCCCACAACACGCGCGGCGCCATCTTTCACCTGACCGGCAAATACGACGAGGCCATCGCGGAATACTCCCGGGCGATCGAGCTCAATGCGACTACGGTCGATCCGTTCCACAACCGCGGCATGTCGTACGCCGCCAAGGGCGACTACGACACGGCGATCGCCGATTACAATTCGGCGCTCAAGATCAATCCGAACGACGCGCTGGCGCTGTACGAGCGCGGCATCGCCAAGCAGAAGAAGGGCGACCAGGCCGGTGGTCAGAATGACATCGACGCGGCCCGTCGCATCGATCCGAAGATGGGGAATTAGTCGGCGCTACCGCGTCGTCGCCCCCGTTCGATCTCTCCTGTGGCGGCGCTCTGCGTATGCTCAGCGCCGTATGGCCAGGGTGGCTGGGGTGCGATCATGAATGCCCGCATTTGGCTTGGAGTGCTGATCGGCTCCACAATTGGCGGATTTATTCCCGACCTGTGGGGAGCGGGCTTGTTTTCTTACTCATCGGTGTTGCTCAGCGGCATCGGCGCCTTCGCTGGATTGTGGCTGGCTACGAGATGAATAGAGGCGCAAGGTCAAAGCGGGACGCGACCTGATCGCCGCGAAATCAGCGCAGGCACGTGCGCTATCCCAGCGGCACAGCACCGCCGCGCGGCTGCTTGAGCTTGGCGGTGATGCTCTCGATGCGCTCGGCGGCGGCGTTGAGCGCGTTGGTGATGGCGGTGCGCGCGGACTTGTCGATCTTGAGCGCCTCGACGCGCGCATTCTGCAGCGCTGCGAGGTCGTCCTCGAGCTTCTTGATGCGGGCGGCGGTTTCGGCGAGCGAGTCGGCAATGGTCAGCGCCGCCATGACGGTGAGCCGCGTGTCGCCGATCTCGCCAAACTTGGCGCGCAAACCCTCGATCCGGGTATCGAGGTCGCGGGCCAGATTCATCAGGTGGCCTTCCTGACCGTCCTCGCACGCCATGCGGAATTGGCGGCCGTTGATGGTGACGCTGACCTGGGACATCGCGCCTCCGGCTCATTCCTCGTCGGCGAGAACGCCGCGCACCGTGTCGATCGCCCGCGCCAAACGCTGCGCCACCTCGCGGTTGGCGGCTTCGAGCGCGCGCGAGCGGGCGATGGCATGATCGAGTTCGCCGGCGAGCCGCGCCCGGTCGTTGCCGAGCACGTGGAGCTGCACCGAAAGCGCCGCTTCGCTCTTGGCGGCGTCGCGGCGGTGCTCGGCCGCGGCATCGAGCGCGTCGAGCGCCAGCGCCAGGCGCCGGCTCGCCGACTCGATCGCATCAGTCTCGCTCATGGGCCGATCTCCGCGTCCGGACTCACGACGAAAATTGTGGCACGGCAGAGATTTATTGCCGGAAGCTTACGTCGCATCGAGATTGAGCGTCAACGTCCAGCGCGGCGGAATCCGGCGCGCCTGTGTATGACGCGGACGGCACCCCGCCGCGTAATTGACTCAAGGGGCTGCGATGCTATCTGTGCCGTTAAGTCTTTGCGTGACCCGCAGCCGTCCTCCTTCAAAAAACGCCGCGCGTGGCCAGTCCCATGAACAAGCCGGACCGCATTGTCGCGGCGAGCGCTCCAACACTCGCCCAGCCGTCCCGCGTCGCTGCTGCAGCCGCCGCTGGCGCCGCGCCGGATACGAGCGCGCGCGACCAGGAACACGACCGCATGGCCAACGCCATCCGCGCGCTGGCGATGGATGCGGTCGAGCAGGCCAAATCCGGCCATCCCGGCCTGCCGATGGGCGCGGCCGATATCGCCACCGTCCTGTTCACGCGCTTTCTGAAATTCGATCCCGCCGATCCGGACTGGCCGGACCGCGACCGCTTCGTGCTCTCCGCCGGTCACGGCTCGATGCTGCTCTATGCCGTGCTCTATCTGCTCGGCTACGAGAAGATGACGATCGAGGAGATCAAGCGCTTCCGCCAACTGGGCTCGCTCACGCCCGGCCATCCCGAGCACGGCCACACGCCGGGCGTCGAGACGACCACGGGTCCGCTCGGCCAGGGCCTCGCCAATGCGGTCGGCATGGCGATCGCGGAGCGCCATCTCGCCGCCGAATTCGGCGGCGCCATCGTCGATCACTTCACCTATGTGCTCGCCTCCGACGGCGACCTGATGGAGGGCATCAGCCAGGAGGCGATCGCGCTCGCCGGGCACTTGAAGCTGAAAAAGCTCATCGTGCTGTTCGACGACAACGGCATCTCGATCGACGGTCCGCTGGCGCTCGCCGATTCCGTCGACCAGGTGAAGCGCTTCGAATCGGCCGGCTGGGCGGCGAGCCGCGTCGACGGCCACGATCCGGCGGCAATCGCGGCGGCGCTCGAAACGGCAAAGAAATCAGAGCGGCCCTCACTCATCGCTTGCCGCACCACAATCGGTTTCGGCGCACCCAACAAGGGCGGCACCGAGAAGGCGCATGGCGCGGCGCTCGGCCCCGACGAGGTCGCGGCGGCGCGGCAAAAGC
>JASHXZ010000219.1 GCA_030043285.1 Xanthobacteraceae bacterium
TCGTGGCGCTGGCGCCAAAGCTCAAAGCCGCCGGCATCGCGATCCGCGCGGTGCGCCTCGACAGCGGCGATCTCGTCGCGCTGGCGAAAAGCGTACGCCGCATTCTCGACGCCGGCGGCCTCGCCGAAGTGACGATTTTTGCCAGCGGCGGCCTCGACGAGGATGCGCTTGCCGAATTCGCGCGGCAGAGCGCGCCGATCGACGGCTTCGGCATCGGCACCACGCTGACAACGTCCGCCGACGTGCCTGCCGTCGATTGCGTCTACAAGCTTCAGGAATATGCCGGCTTGGCGCGGCGCAAGCGCTCCGTGCAGAAGGCAACGTGGCCGGGCCGCAAGCAGGTGTGGCGGCGCTACGGCGACGACGGCCGCATGCGCGGCGATATTTTGGCGCGTGAAGGCAGCGACAAGGACGGCGAGCCGCTGCTGCAACTCGCCATGCAGAATGGCAACCGGGTGCGCCCGCCCGAATCGCTCGACACGATCAAGGCCCGCGCCCGCCGCGAGCTCGAGCGTCTGCCCGAACCCTTGCGCCGGCTCCAACCGGACGCGACATATCCGGTCGAGATCGCTCCCGAACTGGTCGCGCTCGCCGCCGAGGTTGACCGCCGCCAGCAGCTTGGAGCGCCGACGGGATAACACGCATGAACGAAGACGCACGGTTCGGCGACGACGGCGTGCTGATCATCGTCGACGTGCAAAACGATTTTTGTCCCGGCGGCGCGCTCGCGGTACCGCAGGGCGACGAGATCATTCCGATCGTCAACGGACTTGCGGCGCGGTTCCGCAACGTGGTGCTGACCCAGGATTGGCATCCGCCCGCCCACGCGTCGTTCGCGTCCTGCCATCCGGGCACGTAACCGTTCGACACCATCAGCGCCTCATATGGGCCGCAGGTGTTGTGGCCCGATCACTGCGTGCAGGACACGCCCGGCGCCGCGTTTCACCCGGCCTTGCGGGCGCCGCATGCCGCGCTCGTGCTGCGCAAGGCCTTTCGCCGCGCCATCGATTCGTACTCGGCGTTCTACGAGAACGACCGCAAGACGCCCACCGGCCTGACCGGCTATTTGCGCGAGCGCGGGCTGACGCGGCTGTTCCTGGCAGGCCTCGCCTTCGATTTCTGCGTCCGCTATTCGGCCGAGGATGCCCGCCGCGAGGGCTTCGACGCCTTCGTGATCGAGGATGCCTGCCGCGGCATCGACCTCGCGGGCTCCATTGCTGCAACGCATAAGAGCCTCACCGCAATTGGCGTGCCGTGCGTTAACACGCACGAATTTGTGTGATTTTGCCGTAGTTTGCTGCCATCCCGCCGCCGTGCGGCAACGCGGCGCCCTTGTGTGCAATGCACAAATACCCTTGACTCCGCGTTGAATCCTGCGGAAAGTCATGGAACTTCACATTGGACTAATTCGATGCGCCAAGCCGCGGTCGCCGCCCCGAATTCCGGCCTGCCATCCCTGATGATGCCCTGCCCGGCCTGCGCCGGGCGCATGGTCTATCATGGCCGCCACATGATCGCTGCCGACATCGAAGACACCATCTACGCCTGCCGCAATTGCGGCGCCGAACTGGTCCGCACCTCGGTGCGGAGCGCGAAGCCGGGAAAGGCAAAGCCGGCCGCAGCCGCCTGACCCTTTCCAGTTCTTCCTACGCCTGCATTAGCCCCATTTGCTCGAGCACGGCGCGGCCGAGCAATCCGAACGGGTTAGCGAGTGTCTCCAGCATCTCGAAGTGATTGTAGCCCTCGCCGACCAGCAATTCGGCCGGCTTGCCCGCCGCCGTCACGGCGGCGGCGAAGTCGCGGCTCTGCCGCTGGAATTCCGGCGTCTCGTAGGTGCCGTGACTGAGCACGAGCGGCGTATGCAGCCGGTCGAGATGGCGCATGGCACTTAGCTCCTGCTCCATCGCGTCGGTGAATTTGACGTATTTGGAGCGCTTCGACATCCGCACCGGTTTGAGATCGTACATGCCGCTCGACAGCGTCGCGCCCTTGAGAATGTCGCGCGGCAGGCCGTCCGCGACCCAATCGTGCGTGACGGCGCACCCGGACAGGTGCGAGCCGGAAGAATGCGAGATCAGATGCAGCCGGCTCCTATCGCCGCCGAATTTTTCGGCGTTGCGATAGACCCAGCCGATGGCACGGCACACCTGCTCGACCATCGGAAACAGGCTGCCGCCGGCATTATCGACGTTGGTGAAGTCGAGCACCACGAAATGCGCGCCAAGGTGGACGAACGGTTCGGCGAGATAGGTGAACTCCGACGCCGCGCCATTGCGCCAGGCGCCGCCGTGCACGAAGATTCCGACCGGCGCGTTCGTCTTGTTGGTGCGATAAACGTCCAGACCCTCGATCGGCGTCGGCCCGTAGGCGTGGCGTTCCGGCTTGCCGATGCGCTCGAGCGCCGCGGCGCTGTTGGCTAGCCGCCGCTTGCCGAGCTGGTCGCGGTTCGGCGCATAGACGATCTGGTCGTAAGCGTCGTCGAGTTCCTGCTGGTCCATGCCAAGCCAGACGATCGGGCCTTTCACTCTGGCAGGCGCCGCGGCGGTCGCAGTCATTGTGTTCATTGTTATTTGAACCTCAACATTGGCATGCTCCGCGAAAGCGGAGCATCCAGTATTCTCCATATTACACCAGCAGCACTCAATAGTGACCCTCATCCTGAGGTGCTCAACGCGCAGCGCTGAGCCTCGAAGGATGCAGGCCTCAGCGCACCGAAATCGGGCTTGCCCGATTTCGGCATGTTATTTGTCCAGGTCGGCTGTAGCCGACCTGGATGCCTACATCCTTCGAGGCTCGCTTCGCTCGCACCTCTGGATGAGGAAATGAGGTGCGCGGACGATGAGACCTACTTCGCCGCGCCGGGCTCGACCAAAGCGGCGGCGCGCTGCACGATCGTCGGCGGCGCCGCGTAAGCTTTCGTCAGCATGGCTTCGATCTCCGCGCCGGTCATCGGCTCGATCTCGAGCTGCATTGTCTGCGCCTCGGCCACAAAAGCGGGATCGCGCAACGTCTGCGCAAAGGCCGCGCGCAGCGCCGCGACGCGATCGGCCGGCGTGCCGGGCGGCGCGGCGAACGGCCGGCCGGCTTCCTGACGCAGCAGGATCAGCTCCATCACCTGCCGGCTTTGCGGATCACGCACCAGATCGAGCGCGCCTGGCACGTCGGGCAGATCGCGCAATTTCGTCAGCCCCATCTGCACCAGGACATTGAGCAGATGATCGTTCACCCAGCGCGGCCGCGACGCCTTCATGGTCGACCACGACAGGCCGCAAATGCCCTCGGCCTCGCCGCCCTCCACCGCCATGGTGAGCCCGGAACCCGGATCGTAGCCGGCGATGATTTTGAACTTGGTGCCGATCAGCGCATTGAGGAGCTTCGGCACGATCGCGGTGTTCGACGTTGCGCCCGCTGCCGCGACCACCACCTGGCGCTGCTGCGCCTCAGCTATGGTTTTGACCGAACTGGTGTGCCAGGTGGCGCAAACGTTCTCCAGCTTGCCGATGCTGCCGAGCCAGGCAAAGCGGCGCGGGTCGTAATGCGCGCCGACATTGCCGAACAGCGGATCCATCGCGGCGCCGTTGGTGAAGGCGCCGATGGTGGCGCCATCGCGTTCGGCGCTGTTGTAGAGCGTCGACGCCGCCGCAAGCCCGGCGGCAGCCGGCAGGTTCTTCGCGACGATCGGCGGATGCCCTGGAATATGATCGGTCCAATGCCGCGCGAAGGCGCGCGCATAGACGTCATAGCCGCCGCCGGCGCCGCTGCCGACCAGCATGGTGATCGGACGCGATTTATAAAAATCCTCGACCGATTGGGCGTGAGCAGGCGGCGAAGCGGCGGCCAATGTCGCGAGGAACAAACAAAATACCGTCCAACTCGCGGGCGGGCCTCGTACGGAACGGTGGCTCATATCATCGCCCTCATCCTGAGGTGCGAGCGAAGCGAGCCTCGAAGGATGTAGGCCG
>JASHXZ010000220.1 GCA_030043285.1 Xanthobacteraceae bacterium
GGTGATGCAGAAGTCCGGCTTCACCGCCATGATCACCGATTGCGGGGTGACACCGCAGGCCCAGAACACCGGGATTTCGTCGTCCTTGATCTGCACCGGATCGCCCCAGTCCGGCTTGGCGATGTCCGCAATCCCGATCGCCTCGGGCTTGGCGAGATGCACCGGCGCGCCGTGCACGGAGGGAAATCGCGTGGTGATCTGCACCGCGCGGATGGCGTCGGCCGCCTTCATCGGCCGCATCGACACGACGAGCGGACCGTGAAACGGTCCGGCCGGTACCGTTTCGATGGTGGTGCGGTACATCGGCACCGTGCAGTTGCAGGTGAAGTGGCGCAGCTCGATGCCGTCCTCGATCAGCGCCTGCTCGAACGAGAACGAGCAGCCGATGGCAAAGACCACGAGATCGTCGCGCCACCAGCGCAAGAGATCGGTCGGCTCATCGGCGATAGCGCCGTCGCGCCACACCCGGTAACGCGGCAGGTCGGTGCGAATATCGAGGTCTTCACCCAGCGCAGGCAGCCGCCAGTCGCCGGGCGCCGAGACGCCGATCAGAGGGCACGGCTTTGGATTGAGCTGACAGAAACGCATGAAATCCTCGGCCAGGCGATGCGGCAGGATGGCGAGGTTGCCCTGCACATAGCCTGGCGCGAGCCCGTTGGTCGGCCCCGCATGGGCGCCGCGGCGAATAAGCTGCCGCGCCGCAACCCCGGTCTGCGGCAGTGTCGAGCGATCGCCGGACTGTGTTCGTTGCATCGTGGCCGTGGTCATGGCGCGCTCCGGTTCGGTCATGCCGTTAATCGTTATGCTCATTTTATCATCGGGCAAGCGCCGGGAAATATGGCTGCCGCGACGATCTTACGCGTAACCAAACGCCGTGATAGCTCACCGAAACGCGCGAATCCGATTGAAATGGCCCGCAAGATCGCGTTTGCTAATGGTTCCGCGGCCAACCCAAGAGCCCGTCCAGGGCCGCAGCCTCGCCCCGGCCACGTGGGCGCGGGCTTTCGATGCGCACCGAGAATGATTCCAGAGGGAGACTTGCGATGACTGAGAAGTGGAAGCAAGAAAAATGGGCGGAAGACATTTGGTACCGCGGCAAGACCACGCGCCGCCGCCTGGTCGGCTGGGGCGCTGGTGCGATCGGCGCGGCGATGCTGATACCGGCGCCGTGGCGGGCCGCGTTCGGCGCCGCCAAATCTTATAAGATCGGTTCCGAGCAGCCGCTCTCCGGCGCCGGTGCCGCCGGCGGCAAGACCGCGGTGGTCGGCTTGCAAATGGCGGCCGATCGCATCAATAAAAATGGCGGCATCAACGGCCGCCCGGTCGAGCTCGACATCGTCGATGACGAGAGTTCGCCGGCCGTCGCGCGGCAGAAGAGCGAAAAGCTCGCGCAGGAAGACAATATCGACGCCCATGTCGGCGGCTTCCTGTCCAACATCTGTCTCGCCTGCATGCCGGTGTGGATGGACGCCAAGATCGTCAACATGATCAGCGTGTGTCTCGACACCACGCTCACCACCACGCATTGCAACCGCTACAGCTTCCGCACCTACGATTACGCGCCGGCGCAAGCCGTGGCGTTCGCGCCGACGCTGACCAAGATGGCCAAGAAGTGGTACATCGTCTTCGCCGATTATTCCTGGGGCCAGTCGACGCGCGACGCCTACGTCGCCGAAATCAAGAAGAACGGCGGCGAGGTGGTCGGCACCACCGGCATCCCGCTCAATACGCCGGACATGACGCCGTTCCTGTCGAAAATCTCAGGCAACTTCGACGGCCTGTTCGGAATCGACTTCGGCAAGGACGGCGTGACGCTTGCCACCCAGGCTTACGATCTCGGCCTGACCAAGAAATACAAATGGGCGGGTGACGGCTCGATCTCGGAATCGACGAACCTGCTCGCCATCGGTAACAAGATCGACGGCTTCATCGCGATCAACCGCTACATCCCGGTATTCCAGGGACCGCTCGACACGCCGTACCACCGGACCTGGTTCAACGAGGCAAAACAGCGGCTGGCGAAAATCGATCCGTCCGGCCCGCTGCCCGACAAATACGTGCAGTCAAACTACGAAGCGCTCAACGCGCTCAAGATCGGCATGGAAAAGTCGAAATTCCAGGGCCGCAGCGACACCATGAAGCTGATCGAGGCGCTCGAAGGCCTCGAACTGAAAGCCGGCCCCGACTTTCCGCAAGGCGACAAGATGATCCGCAAGGAAGACCATCAGGCCTTCCCGCAGGAATTCATCTTCGAAGTGTCGGGCGGAACCTACCACCTCAGAGAGACAGTGCCGGGCGCCAAGACCATCGTGCCGCCGGCTTGCACATTCTCCGCGTAAGTGAGCACAAATCAGTCCGCGGATCTGCGCTCTCCGGCTGCCGGCCGGGGAGCGCAGCCGCCTCTCCTTGAGACAGAACATTTGTCCGTCCGGTTCGGCGGACTTGCGGCGCTGTCGGACGTCGATTTCGCGCTCGGGCGCGATGAAGTACGCGCCATCATCGGGCCAAACGGCGCGGGCAAGAGCACATTCTTCAATTGCTTGACCGGCGTGCTGCGCCCGACCCGCGGCCGCATCATTTTCGACAGCGAGGACATCACCGGACTGCCCTCGAACGCCATCTCGCAGAAGGGCATCGCCCGCTCCTATCAGATCACCAACATCCTGCCCAACGTGAGCGCGCTCGAAAACGTCCGCATCGCGGCGCAATCGCGCCGGCATGGCTGGAACATGATCGCGCACCACGCCGGGCTGCGCGACATCAACGAGAAAGCAGAAGCCGCGCTCAAATCCGTCGGTCTGCTCGCCAAAGGCCACGATCTTGCATCGAACCTGTCGCACGGCGAGCAGCGCAATCTCGAGATCGGGATTGCGCTCGCGACCGAGCCGAAACTGCTTTGCCTGGACGAACCGACCGCCGGAATGAGCCAGGCCGAAACCGAAGAGACCAAGGAGCTGATCAGGGGCATCGCCAAAAATCTCACGATCCTCATCGTCGAGCACGACATGCAGATCGTGATGGAGCTTGCCGACCGCATCACCGTGCTGCACTACGGCGCGATCCTTGCCGAAGGCACGCCGGCCGAAATCCAGGAAAATCCCCGGGTGCTCGAGGTCTATCTCAAAACATGAGCGCCGCCGCCGCAACGCTGAATGCCCCAGCAGCGACGCCGCTCGTCGAGGTCGACGGCATCCACACTTATTACGGCAAGAGCCATATCCTGCACGGCGTTTCGTTGTCCGTCGCGCCGGGCGAAGTCGTCGGCCTGCTCGGAAGGAACGGCGTCGGCAAATCGACGACGCTGAAGACGATCATGGGCCTGGTGCGGCCGAGCCAGGGCACTGTCGCGCTCGAAGGCCGCGCCGTCGCCGGGCTGCCGGCGCACAAGCTCGCCCGCCGCGGCATCGGCTACGTGCCGGAAGACCGGCGTATTTTCCGGCTGTTGACGGTCATGGAGAATCTCCGTACCGGCCTCGACCGCGACGGCATGACGGAAGAAAAGTGCCGCACCTTGCTCGATAAGGTCTTCGCGTTCTTTCCGGTGCTCGGAGAGCGGCGCAATCAGGCCGGCGGCACGCTGTCGGGCGGCGAACAGCAAATGCTCGCTATCGCCCGCGCGATGATGCTCGAGCCGAAAATCATCCTGTTGGATGAGCCGACCGAGGGTCTGATGCCGCGCATGGTCTCGCAGATCCGTAACATCATCGAGCTTTTGCACAACGAAGGCGTTGCCATCCTTCTGGTCGAGCAGAACGTGCCGTTGACGCTTGCCGCCAGCCAGCGCATCTACATCATGGAGAAAGGCAGCGTGCGCCATCAGTGCGCGGCCAGCGAGCTCGACCTCCACCACCCCGTCATCAAGCAATATCTCGGAGTGTGAGCGATGGGTGCGATCGGACAATTTTTCCACGCCATCCCGCTCGATCTCATCATCATCCAGACGGTCAACGGCCTCGTCACCGGCATGATCCTGGCTTTGATCGCGTCCGGCCTGACGTTGATCTTCGGCATCATGGACGTGGTGAATTTCGCCCACGGCGAGCTGTTCATGCTCGGCGCCTATATCGGCTTCGTCTTATTTGCCGCGACCGGCAGCTTCTGGCTGGCGCTGGTCGGCTCGTCTTTGGTCGTCGCCATCCTCGGCGCCGCGCTGCAGATCGCGACCTTGCGGCCGCTGATCGGACGCGATCCGCTCAACACGATCCTGGTCACTTTCGGCATTTCGCTCATTCTGCAGAACTATGCGCTATGGCAATTCGGCTCGACGGTGCGCCGCGTGCCGCAGCCGGTGAGCCAGCAGTTCACACTGTTCTACCTGCAATATCCCTGGTACCGCATCCTGATCGCCTTCCTGTCCGCCGCCATCATCGGCGCCTTCTGGGCGTTCCTGAAATACGGCAAGTTCGGTATCTGGATCAGGGCGACCGCGCAGGATCGCGTGATGGCACAAGCCATGGGGATTCCGGTGCCGTGGGTTTACACCGGCGTCTTCGCCATCGGCGCCGCCATGGCGGCGGCGAGCGGCGTGCTGTTTGCGCCACTGGTCGGCGTGAGCCACACGATGGGGCTCGACTGGGTGCTGCAGGCTTTCATTGTCGTGGTGGTCGGCGGCATGGGCAATCTCGGCGGCTCGATCGTCGCCGCCATCTTCATCAGCCTCCTGGAAGCCTACGCCTCGATCTGGCTCGACCCGTCGCAGGCCGTGATCCTGTCCTTCGTGGTCCTGATCCTCACGCTGCTGTTTCGGCCCACCGGTTTGTTTGCATCGGCAACGCGATGACCACGACGCCGCTCGAGAAGACCAGCGTGCTGCCGCTCGGCAAATCCGGCCTGAGCCATACCGCCGTGTTCTGGATCGGCTTCTGCGTGGTGCTGGCGATCTTGATTGCGGCGCCGCTCTTCCTGTCGGAGTTCTGGCGGCGCTTTCTCACTGAAGTGCTGATCTGGGGTTTGCTGGCGATGTCGTCCGATCTCTTGATCGGCTACACCGGCATGGTCTCGTTCGGCCATTCGGCATTCTTCGGGCTCGGCATGTATGGCGCCGCGGGCGCGCTCCTGATCGTGAGCCCGCCCAATCTCTGGCTTGCCATGCTGTTCGGGCTCGCGGGCGCAGCCGGCGCGGCGCTGTTCGTCGCCTATTTCTCGACGCGGCTGCGCGACATCTATTTCGCCATCACCACGCTGATCTTCAGCCAGATTTTCTATGTGATCATCTTCACCTGGACGGCGGTGACCGGCGGCGAAAACGGTCTGATCTTCGATCGTCCGCACCTGACCATCCCGTTCCTCTACAACGCGCGATTCACCTCGACGACCATGCACTGGTTCGTGCTGGCGGTCGTGACGGCGTCCTACCTCATCCTGCGCCGCATTACCCAATCGCCGTTCGGCATGGTGCTGCAATCGATCCGCGAGAACGAATTCCGCACCCGCGCGATCGGCTACCCGGTGCAGCGCTATAAGATCGTCGCGGTGATGCTGTCCGGCCTGTTCGCCGGACTCGCCGGCGTGCTCTACGCCATCCAGAATGAATTCGCCGCGCCGGATTTCGTGTTCTTCCTCACCTCCGGCGACACGGTGATCTACAACATCATGGGTGGCGTCGGCACGCTGGTCGGCCCGATCGTGGGCGCCGGGTTTTTCCAGCTGCTGCGCCAGTTACTGGCGGAAGCATTCGGCGACCAGTTCCCCTATTTGATCCCGCTCGGCATCATCTTCATCGTCATGATCATCTTCCTGCCGCAGGGCCTGCTCGGCTTTGCGCGGCGCTGGCTGAATAAATAATCGTCATTGCGAGCCGGGCGATGGGCGCTTGCTCAGAAATTCTTTGAGCGCGGCAACATCGTTCTTATCGCCTTCGAAATCCTCGGCGATGCGCTCATAGAAATGCGCGGCGCCCTGGTAGAGCTCGCTTGCGGTCGGGTCATCGCCGACGAAGCCGGCGATCTCGTGCATTTCGGCGACCCAGCGATACGCTTTCGGCGGCATCGACGCGAGCGCGCGCTGAAACCACGCCAGCATCTCCTTCTGGCTGCCCTGCAGCTCCTTGAACAAAGCGTCGGCCGAGCCGGCGCGCGTCGCCGCGAGCATCATGGCGGCACCGATCGCCTGCGTGCCTTTGGTGATGCCGGCGTACGACATTTTCAGCGCCGACGCCGCGCTGAGCGCGCCGTCGAGCAGCCGGATGTCGAGGCCGTATTGGCGCAGGCTCGCGAACCGCGCCGCGGCTGGACCGGACGCATAAATGCGCGGGCCGGCGTCTCCCGGCTTGGGAGGCGAGCCGATAATGCCGGCATCGACGAACGGGCAGCCGGTCGGCGCGAGCGCCGCGGCGACGCGCTCGACCGTCGCCGGATTGATGGCGTTGCAATCGACATAGACCGGCTTGGCGTTGGACGCCTTGAGCGCTAGCGCAAAGCGCTCGACCAGCGAAAGCGCATCGCCCGGCGGCAGGATCGAGAGGAAAAAATCGCTGGTCGCGATTTCCTCATCACCAACCGCCGTCAACCCGGCCGCCTTGGCGCGCGCCGCGGTCTCGTTGCTGCGGCCCGTGAGCGACGTGAGCACCTTGACGCCGTTGTCGACGAGCCGTTTGCCGACGGCGGCGCCCATCATGCCGGGCGCGATTACTGCAACGACAGGAGTCATGCTGGCCTCGCTTTTAGCAACGAAGCCCATCATAGCAGTTTGCAACTGGCGCCTTCCAGCGGCCGGCGCTGAAAACCTCAGGCCTCTTCGCAAACCTTCGGCGCC
>JASHXZ010000221.1 GCA_030043285.1 Xanthobacteraceae bacterium
CATCTGCCGCTCGCCGCCGGACAGCGTACCGGCCGGCTGCCGCCGCCGCTCGGCCAGGCGCGGAAATAGCGCATAGACGCGGTCGAACAGCGCGGGAAGGCGCGAGCGGTCGGCGAGCGCGGTAGCGCCGAGCCGCAGGTTCTGCTCCACGCTCTGGCCGACGAACAGCCGCCAGCCTTCCGGCGACAGCGCCAATCCCTTGGCGACGATCGCATAGGCCGGCAGCCCCGAGATCGGTTCGTCACGCCATGCGATGCGGCCACGGCTCGGCGCGATCAGTCCGGCGACCGCCGACAGCGTCGTAGTCTTGCCGGCGCCGTTCGAGCCAAGCAACGCAACGACCTGGCCGGCGTCGACCTGCAACGAAATATCGGCGACGCCGACCAGATCGCCGTAGCGCACTTCCAGATGCTCGACTTTCAGCTCGGCCATTTTCGTCCGACAGCTACAAATTCTGATCGCTTCTAATATTGGTGCGTGATCGACTAGCTCATTCGCTCCGCTGCCGCCTGGCGCCGCGCCCGAGATAGGCCTCGATCACCGCCTCGTCGCGCACCACCTGTTCGGGCGAGCCGCTCGCTATGACACGGCCCTGATTGAATACCAGCACGCGTCGGGTGAGCGTCATGATGACTTCCATGATGTGCTCGACGATAACGATGGTGACGCCCATCTGGTGAATGCGCCGCACCAGCGCGATCGCCTCCTGCAATTCTCCCGGCGTCAGCCCGGCAAGCGATTCGTCGAGCAAGAGCAGGCGCGGCCCGCTCGCCAGCACGCGGGCAATTTCCAAGCGCTTGCGCCCTGGCGTGCCGAGCGAGCGTGCCGGCTGATCGGCGCGCAGGCCGGTCAGTTCGACGATGCGGCGGGCGTGCTCGCGCGCGTCGTTGCGGTGCGGATGACGCAGGAACGCACCGACCATGACATTGGCGAGCACGCTCATGTCGTCGAAAGTCGTCGGCACCTGAAAGGTGCGGCCGATGCCGGCGCGGGCATGGGCTTCCGGCGAGGCGTGCGTCAAGTCGGCGCCGTCGAACAGGATGCGGCCGGTGGTCGGCAGGGTGTCGCCGGCGAGGCAATTGAAGAACGTCGATTTGCCGGCGCCGTTCGGGCCGATCAGGCCGACGATTTCGCCCTGCTCGACGGCGAGATCGGCGCCCGCCACGGCGCGGAAATCGCCAAAGGCCTTGGCGACGTTGCGCGCCTCAAGCAGCATGGGCACGCCTCCGCAGCAGCGGCGCAAGCCGCCGCCATAGATCGAACAGGCCGCCCGGTTCGAACCGCGCAATCAGTACGATGATGCCGCCGTAGATGACAAACGTCGCACCCGAACCGCCACCGCCGAACCAGGTGTTGGCTGCGGTCTGCAGCGGCACCAGGATCAGCGCGCCGACCAGTGGGCCAAACAGCGTGCCGGCGCCGCCGAGTGCGGCGAAGATCACCATCTGCACCGAAACCAGAATGCCGAAGCCGGAATCCGGATCGATGAATCCGGTCTTCACTCCATAGAGCGAGCCGGCCGCGGAGGTGAACGCTGCCGACAGTGCCAGCGCCTGCAGCTTCACGCGTCGCACCGGCACGCCGAGGCTGCGCGCCGCGCGTGCGCTCGATTTGATGGCGCGCAGGTAATAGCCGAAGCGCCGCCGCTCCAGCATGAAGGTCGTAGCGAGCACCAACGCCAGCACGGCAAGGAAAATGTAGTAGTACGGCAAGTCGCCGCGAAACGTCAGGTCCCACCAGCCGCGCGCCATCGCAGGCCCTTGCAGGCCGATGGCGCCGCCGACCAAAGGCCAGGTACCGACAAAAATGCGAATGAGTTCGGCAACCGCGATGGTCGCCATGCTGAAATAATGGCCGCTGAGCCGGAAGGTCGGCAGCCCGATGATCACCGCCAAGCCGACGCTCAGCAGAATGCCGACCGGAATGCCGGCGACCGTCGGCCAACCCCACAGCGTGTAGAACAACAAAGGGACGTAGGCGCCGAGACCGAAGAACATGCTGTGGCCGACCGATACCTGGCCCGCATAACCGCCAACGATGTTCCAGGCCGACGCCGAAATCGCTGCGAGCAGGAACGTCACGCCGACGTCACGGTAGAACGCGTCGGAGAAGACGAGCGGATAGAGCACAAGCGCAACGGCGAGCAAACAAACGCTCAAGCGTTGCGCGCTCGCGGGCTGAGCCAGCAGCTTTCTCACGCTTTCCCCATCAGCCCCTGCGGCCGCAGCCAGAGCAGCGCCACGAATAGTCCATAGACCACGATGTCCTTATAGATGGCGCCGAGCCAGTAAGCGGACAGCGCCTCGATCAGCCCGATGATCAGGCCGGCATAGAGCGAGCCGAGCACGCTGCCGAAGCCGCCGAGCGCCACCGTCACGAAGGCGAGCAAGCCGAACGTTTCGCCGACCGACGGCGACCACGGATAGGCGGTGGCGAGCAGCGCGCCGGCGATACCCGCCGCGCCGGCCGATAGCCCCCAGGTCAGCGCCTGCATGCGGTCGGGCCGGATGCCCATCAGCATCGCCGCGGTGCGGTCCTCGGCCACCGCCAGCAAGCGGCTGCCGAGCGTGGAGCGGGTAAGCAGAAGATGCAGCGCGATCGTCAGCACCACCGCGACGAGCCCAGCGACGACTTGCGCCACCGGCAGATAGACGCCGCCGATCGCTATGGTGCCGGCGAGCGAAGTCTGCGGCAGCGAGACGAAGTTCGCCGAAAAAATCCAGAACGCCGTGTAGCGCAGCAGCAGAGCGAGGCCGAAACTCGACAGGATCTGCGCCAGCATCGGCCCGCGCACGACGTGGCGGATGAGCAGCGCATAGACCGCGACGCCGAGCGCGAACAGCGCAATCGCGGCGGCAAAGCCGAACGCCGCCGGTCCGCCGCCGAGCCAGACCACGACCAGTAGCGCCACGTACATGCCGAGCATGACGAATTCGCCGTGGGCGAAATTGATGAAGTTCATCATGCCCCAGATCAGGGTGAGGCCGGAGGAGAACAGCGCATAGATGGCGCCGAGCAAAAGCCCTCCGACGATGACTTGGATGAGCACCACGGCCGCACTCTATGATTTCCCGCGGCATCGGTTCCGCGCGAGAATGACAGTGTGACATTCGTTGCAGATTGTCGCCAGTACGCCGCCGGCGTCATTTCCAACGAAGAGCGTTACGCTGGCGCGGCGATGAATCGCTGCAACTCGGCCGCCACGCGGGCGATGACGTTGTCCCAATCGCCGGGCGCGGTCTGGCGAAACAGCCGAGCCACCGGATACCACGGGCTCGTCTCGCCGCTGAGCGTCCAGCGCCAATCAGGCACAAACGGGATCAGCACCCAGAGCGGCCGTCCCATGGCGCCGGCGAGATGCGCCACCGCGGTATCGGCCGCGATGACCAGATCGCACAGCGCAAGAACGGCGGCGGTGTCGGTGAAGTTTTCCAGGTCGCCGCCCAAATGGGTGACGCGCGGTTCGGCGGCAAGCCGTTCGGCGTCCGCTTCGCGCAGGTCGCGCTGAACGCTGATGAAGCGCGCCGGCTGCGCCAGCAGCGGCGCCAAGCGTGGAAACGGGATCGAACGATTGCGATCGTTGTAATGGCTGGCATTTCCGGACCACGCCAGTGCGATGCGCGGCCGTTCGCGCGGATCAAGGCGTGCCGACCATTTGGCCATGGCCCTGTCGTCAGCGGACAGGTAGGGGATCGGCGCCGGCACGTCGGTGGAATCCGTGCCCATGGCCAATGGCAGGCTGCCGAGCGGGGTGTGCACATCGAAAGCCGGCGGCGCCTCGCCGCGCGCAATCACGGTGACGACGCCATCAAGCCGCGTCATGAGTGCAGTCAATTCGCTCTGCACTTCGAGCACGATCTTTTTCGTGCCCCGTGCGGCAAGGAGTGGCGCATAGCGGGCGAACTGAATGGTGTCGCCAAAACCCTGCTCGGCGTGCAGCAGCACGGTCTTGCCGCCAAGCGGATATTCGCCAAGCCAGAGCGGCTGCCTGCGGCTTGGCAGCGCCGGCATGCCGGTGCGGCGCCAGCGCGCCTCGTATTTGGCGAAGCCGCGCCGGTAATCGCCGCGCGTCAGCAGCGCCAGCGCTTCGCTGAATTCGACGTCCGGATCGTTCTTGCGCAGTGCGCCCGCTTTGCCGTAGCTCGCCAGCGCTTCGTCGATGCGCTTGAGCGCCGCCAGCGCGCGGCCGCGGTGCAGCCATGCTCCGGCATGTTGCGGAGGGGCGGCGAGCGCGCGGTCGTGCGCTTGCACTGCTTCGTCGTAGCGGCCGAGAGCCTGCAGCGCGAGCGCGCGATTGTAGTGCACCGCCGGATGGGTGGGCACGAGCGCCAGCGCGGTGTCGAACTCCGCCACTGCTTCGTCGTGCCGCCCGAGCGCCGCGCAGGCGATGCCGCAATTGAGCCGCGCTTCGCCATGGCGCGGCGCGCGCGTCAAGACTTCGCGGAATCCGGCGAGCGCATCTTCGCTACGGCCAAGGCTCAACAGCGCGTTGGCATGCTGATGCAGCACGTTGATATCGTCGGGCGCGAGCGACCGCGCCCGCTCGAGGCTTTGCAGCGCTTCGTCGCTGCGCTTGAGCGCGAGCAGCGCCTGGCCGAGATTGGCCCAGGCGCCGGCGACGTTCGGATTGATCTTGACCGCGGCGGCAAACAGCCGCTGCGCTTCGCCCATATGACCTTGCTGCGCCTTGATGCTTCCTAAGAGATTGAGCACGTCGACATGATCGGGCGCCGCCTTGAGGACGCGTGCGTAAATCTTTTCGGCCTCGCGCAGACGGCCTTGCCGCTGCAGCGCCAGCGCCTCGTTGAAGGATTGCGCGAGATTGAATGGACCGCTCACAGCCGATTGATCCGGGCAATGCGGCGGGTCACTTCGGGCGGGGTCGCGCTATCGGCTTGCACCTTGAGTGCGAGCGCCGTGCGCGCCGCCGGCCGATCAAGGCAGCGATCAAGCCAAGCTTTGAGATGCGGCACTGCTGCGAGGTCCATGTCGACGGCGCGGCTGATAATCGCGGCGACGTTGAGATCGGCAACTGTGAAATCCTGGCCGAGCAGATAAGGTTGCGTCGCCACCGCCGCGTCGAGGATCTTGAAGGGCGCGGCGATAACGGCCAGCGCTTCGTCACGCTTTTGCGCGTCGCGCTCGCCCGGCGGTAGCCGCACCGCATGCAGCGACCAGATATTGACGCCGCGATCGACCTCGGAAATGGCCCAAAAACTCCACTGCCAGGCCCTGGCCTCGTCCTCGAGAATGCTCGGATAGAGCCGGCCGTACGAATGCTTCTTGGCGAGGTAGAGCGTGATGGCAAGCGATTCGAACAACACGAAGGCGTCGTCCACGATGAACGGCAGCCGCCCGTTCGGATTGATCGCCAGAAATTCCGGCGCGCGGGCGCCCGCTTCGCCGATCTCGATCGGCAGGTGGGCGTAATCAAGCCCAAGCTCCTGCGCCATCCACAAGGCGCGAAACGCGCGGGTGCGGGCGATGCCGTAGATGCGAAGGCGCTCGGTGGGCAATTGTGCGGCTGGCGAGGGTGCGGTCACGCTGCGGTCTCAGGTTCTCATCATGCTGAACAAGCGCGGGGCCGGATGCCGCCGCGGTCTCTTGGCGTCAGGAAAGCGCCTTCTCGAAAACGACGCGATGCTTGCCGATCCCCGCGTAATTCTCCACCACAGGCACGCCATTCTCTCGGCACTCCCCTTGCATTGTCATGCCAATACGGCGCGTGTGAAAGGCGATTGAAGGCGCGTTCTCCGACACCGTCACCGCTCTCAGCAGCACGCAGCCGCCGGCGCGAGCGTCCTGCGCAAAAGCTCGATAAAGGCCCGCGGCCAGCCCACGCTTTTTGTAGCCGTCGCGCACTGCGACGAGCGACGCGTAAGCGAGCCGCCGCGACTCGACGATAAAACCGAACAAATAGGCGACCACGCGATCATTTTCTCTAACGACATAAGACGTGTCAGCAAATTCGTGCACATACATGACGCTATGCAAATTCGATATGTTCTGCTTGCGCTCTGGCGTCCACAGCGCCCTATCTTCGGAACCCCAGAACTCTTCCAGATCGCGTCGTATCTCCTCGAGGTCCGCCGTGGTCGCTCGGGCAATCGGCAAGCCGTTCATGGCAGGACCTCAGGGCGCCGGCGTCAGGCGCAATGCCGCTCGGCATGGACACGTTATATACATCGATGGGCAAACTTCATAAAATCCGCCATTCATTCGGGGTGTCTGCTGTCGCCTGAGTGTGCCGCCAGTTGCGCAGAATGGGAGAGCTATGCGTCTTGGAATTTTCATGATGCCGGTGCATCCGCCGGAGCGCTCGTTCACCGCGACGCTGGCCGAGGATGAGGAGAAGGCGCTGTACGCCGACCAGCTCGGCTTCGACGAGATGTGGCTCGGCGAACATTTCTCGGCGGCGAGCGAGCCGATCCCCTCGCCGCTGATGTTCATGGCGAGCCTTTTGGCGCGCACCAGCAACCTGAAATTCGGCACCGCGGTGATTTGTCTGCCGAGCCACGATCCGGTGAAGGTCGCCGCCGAGGTCGCCCAGTTCGACCACATGAGCCGCGGCCGCTTCATGCTTGGCATCGGGCCGGGCGGACTCCTCTCCGACTTCGAGCTGTTCGACAACGCCGACCGCGGCGTACGCGCGCGCAAAACCATGGAAGCGATCGGCTTGATCGAGCGCATCTGGGCACAGGATCCGCCGTACGATCTGCACGGCGAATTCTGGAACGTGGAGCTCAAGGACGCGATCATTCCGGCGCTCGGCATCGGCACCATGCCGAAACCGTTTCAGAAACCGGGCCCGCCGATCTCCATGTCGGTATCGAACCGCAATTCGCCGACCGCGCGGGTCGCCGGGCAGCGCGGCTGGGGCATCATCTCGGGCAACAACATGCCAGGCGACGCGGTGGCGGCGCATTGGCATGTCTACAGCGCCGCGTGCGCCGAAGCCGGCCGACCAGCCCATGGCGATAATTGGCGGGTGGCGCGCAACGTCATGGTGGCATCAAGCGATGCCGAGGCGCAGGACCGCATTTTCAGTGCGCACGGATCGAACCACTATTTCTACACCTACATGCGCGAGGTGCTGGGCCGCGTCGGCCTGCTCGGGGTCATGAAGCCCGATCCCGACATGGCGGACGAGGCGGCGACTGTCGACGTCATCACCGAAGCCTGCACCATCTACGGCTCGCCCAAGACGTTTCTCGACAAGCTCATCGCGTTGCGCGACGCCGCCGGCCCATTCGGCACGCTCTTGATGACCGGCCTCGACTGGAGCGGCCCGAACCGCGACTGGGAGCGCGAATCGATGCGGCTCCTCGCCCGGGAGGTCATGCCGAAATTCCGCCAGCACGCGCTGGCGCAGGCGGCGGAGTAGTCTCCGCACGCCTGCGTTGGCGCCCTACTGCACCGTCTCGCCATGCAGCGCGAGATCGAGCCCGCCGCGCTCGACGTCCTCGCTGACGCGGAGCCCGATGGTCAGATCGACGATCTTCAGGATGATCAGCGTCACCACTACGTCGTAGACGAATACCGTGGCGACGCCGACGCACTGAGTGAGGATTTGGCCGACATTACCCTCGATGGCGCCTGCCGTGCCGCCGTACGCCTCGACCGCGAACACCCCGGTCAGGATGGCACCAGCCGCACCGCCCAGCGCGTGCACGCCGAACGCGTCGAGGGCGTCGTCGTAGCCGAAGAAGCGCTTGAGCCCGGTGCAGCCCCAGTAGCAGATGATGCCTGCGGCAACGCCGATGCAGAACGCACCGACCGGCCCGACGAAACCCGAGGCCGGCGTGATGGCGACAAGGCCGGCCACCGCGCCCGAGCAGATGCCGATCACCGTCGGCTTGCCGCGCACGAACCATTCGACCAGCATCCAGGTGAAGCCGGCTGTGGCGGTGGCGATATGCGTGACCGCCATGGCCATGCCGGCCTGCATGCCGGCGCTCACCGCCGAGCCGGCATTGAAGCCGAACCAGCCGACCCACAACAGCGAGGCGCCGATCATGGTCAGCACCATGTTGTGCGGCGGCCCAATATCCTTGCGCTTGCCGAGCATCAGCGCCGCCATCAGTCCGGCGGTGCCGGAATTGACGTGCACGACGGTGCCGCCGGCGAAATCGAGCACATGAAACTTCGCGTCCGGATTGGCGCTGTTGAAGATGCCGTCCGGCCCCCAAACCCAATGGGCGACCGGCGAATAGACGAAGATCGTCCACAGCCCGATGAACCACAGCATCGCCGAGAATTTCATGCGCTCGGCGATCGAGCCGGTGATCAACGCCGCGGTGATGATGGCGAAGGTCAGCTGAAACATCGAATAGACGGTTTCCGGAATGGTCGGCGCCAGCGAGTTCGGTGTGCCGATGTTCTGCGCCACACCGGCCTTGAAGGTGTTGCTGACGATGTTCTGCAAGAACGCGCGATCGAGGCCGCCGATCAAGGGCGTGCCGCCGCGGAACGCGATGCTGTAGGTAAAAAAGAACCACAGGATGCTGACCAGGCAGGTGATGGCAAAGCTCGTCATCACCGTGTCGCCGACGTTCTTCTTGCGCACCATGCCGCCGTAGAACAACGCCAGGCCCGGAATGGTCATCATCAGCACGATGGCCATAGAGGTTAGCATCCAGGCGGTGTCGCCGGAATTCGGTGTGCAGTTTTCCGTGACCTTGACGCCGTCGCAGGCCTGCGGCGCGGCCACGGCTGCAGGGGCGGCTGGCGCAGCAGCCGCTGGTGCTGGCGCGGATGTCGCGTTTCCGGCCGGCGCGGTCTGCCCCTGCGCGTAGGACGAATTGAATGCCGGCAGGGCGAGCGCAAGCGCCAGCATCAACGAAACCGCAAGCCCGACCAGCCCGTATATCTTCCTCGATCTCATGCCTTGACTCCTGTGGAGAGAATTACGCGCGGCGTTACAGCGCCGCGGTATCGGATTCGCCGGTGCGGATGCGGATGGCGTGGTCGAGCGCAGCGACAAAAATCTTGCCGTCACCGATCTGGCCGGTTTTGGCCGCAGCCGCGATGGTTTCGACCACCTTGTCGACCTGGTCGGACGAACAAGCGACTTCGATTTTCATCTTCGGCAGTAGACTGACCGCGTATTCGGTGCCGCGATAGACTTCGGTGTGACCCTTTTGCCGGCCGTAGCCCCTGACCTCCGTAACGGTCAGCCCCTGAACGCCAATCCGGCTTAGCGCATCGCGGACTTCATCGAGCTTGAACGGCTTGATGACCGCCATGACGATTTTCATTCCGCCTCCTCCCGGCATCGCGCTCACGCGGTTACGGCGCAGCGGTAGCCAATGCGGCCCAATCAAGCGCCGTGCCAGTTCGGGCGATGGGAGTTAAGGCTTTGGCGGACCAAGGCGATTAGGCCGCTCCGGCACCCGGGTTGTTACCGATTCCGCGGTTAAGCGGGCTGGCCGCACGCGGAATGGTCAGGTTGCCCAAAATTTAGGCGGAGACCTTTGGCGCGTCCTGCTGGTTCTATAGGCAGTTCCCGCAATCCCTCGCTATGCTGACTAACCCCGCAGCCCTTTCAACGCGATGAGGATCGAAAGACATGAACGGCACTCCCTTCAAGCTCGGCGCCTTCGCCAAAGCGGGCTCGACCCCGTTCGCCGCCATCGTGCTTGGCGATGACGCCATCGATCTCAAAGCCGCGGACGCCGCGTACCGGGCCGACGGACGCAGCGGATTGAGCGCCACCGAGACCATCGACGCGTTGTTGGAAAACTGGGACGCCAATTTCGCCAAGCTGCAGGAAATCGTGGCGTATTTCGAAAAAGCCGGCCTGCGCCCCGGCGCGCAAAAGCTCGCCGACCTGCGCGCGCTACCGCCGGTGCGGCGGCCCGGAAAAATGTTCTACGCGGCGCAGAATTTCCAGGAGCACGTCGACGAGATGCTGCGCGCCGGCATGTCGCCGGCCACCGGTCCGAAATTCACCGGCGAGAAGTCCACCACGCGGCCGTATCTGTTCCTCAAAGCGCCGAGCACGCTGGCCGGCGCCTACGACGACATCGAAATTCCGCTCGGCATGGCGAAGATCGACTGGGAGGCCGAGATCGCGCTCGCCATCGGCAAACGCGGCAAGCGCATCAAGGCCGAGCACGCGCTCGACCATGTCGCCGGTTTCATGACGACGAACGACGTTTCGTGCCGCGACCTGCAGATCCGCGCCGACCGGCCAGGGCTGCGCTCCGACTGGCTCGGCGGCAAGAGCCACGACAATTTCGCGCCGACGGGCCCATTTTTGGTGCCGCGCGCCTTCGTGCGCGATCCCATGAACCTGTTCATCCGGCTCACGGTGAACGGCGAGACCAAGCAGAGCGGCAACACATCGCAATTCATCTTCACGCCCGAGGAGCAGATCGAATACGCCTCCAACATCCTCAGCATCGAGTGCGGTGACTTTTTCAGCTGCGGCACCTGCGGCGGCGTCGGCCAGGGCACCAACAGCTTCCTCAAAGCCGGCGACGTGATGGAGACCGAGATCGAAGGGCTCGGCAGGATGCGCAATCGGTTCGTGGCGGAGAAAGTGTAATCAGCTTGCGCGCGGTATTTCGTAAGCCCTTTGGACCGGCCTATGTCGCCGCGCGCAACGCGGTCGGAGCCGGACGCAAGGCGCCGGCCAGTTGCCCCGCATAGGCGTCCTGCCAGCCCTTGCCGGCGTCGCTGACAAAGTAGCCGCCGCGCGCGTCGCGGAACACTTCGACATTTTCGGCACCAGGCGGCGGCACTCCATTGTCGCGCAATGCGCGCGCTGCCATCAGCAGGCGGCGTCGCGTGCGTGTGATCATCTGATCGGACGGCGCGAGATGCTCGAAGCTGTGATCGAGGATCGCGCCCATGCTCTCGGTGACGGCCTGGTCCT
>JASHXZ010000222.1 GCA_030043285.1 Xanthobacteraceae bacterium
AAGGCGCCACGGCGCGCCTTGAAAAATCCTTGAAGCCTTCAACCGACCACAAATCTGTCATGCGATTTACATAGGCGGCGGCGCGCGACGGCTCAAGTAATGGTCCGTTAACGCATGGAATGCTTCTTGCTTACCATAATAAAGCCGGATCGATGAGCCACATAAAGCTCGGATCGATGAGCCCATGGACCGATCATGAAAATTTATATGCTGTTGATGCTCATCGCGGTGTTCGTTGGCTATTCCTATGTTCCGGTGCGCAGGCAAGCGGAACCGCGCGATGCGGCGGCGCCCGATTCGGTGCCAGCCTATGCCCAACATGTGAGCAGCCGCCGAGTTTAGCGGCTGGCCAACGGCAAGCTCGCGCCGCCGCGCAACACCGCTTCGGCTTCCGCCGTCGGCTTACCCACGGCATCGGCGAGTACAAGACCGGAAAGAAGCGCCAGCGGCGCGCGGCTTGATTTGATCGCGCACGCCAGGACGCGAATCGCCGGCGCACCCGGCTTCGGAAAAATCGGCAACAGCGTCACAGCGCCGAAGTCGGCCGCGAGGCCGGCCAGCACCTCGGCAAGACCGTCGGCGCGCCAGATCAGCGTCAGCACCCCGGAAGGGCGCAACAGCCGCGATGCGGCGCGCAGCCATTCATCGAGCGTGCCCGCGCCGGCGGCGTGAGCGACGCGGCGCTGCGGTTCCGGCGACGGATTTTGCAAGGCGTTAAACGGCGGGTTCATCAGCACGCAATCGGCTGAAGCAGCGGCGAGGCCGGCCGCCGCAAAAGATGCCGGCGGCGCAGCGACGTCGAGGCACAGCGCCCGCACCGAGTCTGCCATGCCGTTGCGCGCCGCGTTGTCCCGCGCGAGCCCTACCAGGCTCGCATCGATGTCGACCAGCGTGACGCTGATCCCCGCGATGCGTTTGGCCAGCGCCAGCCCGGCCGCGCCGACGCCGGCGCCGAGATCCACGACGTGGTCGCCCGCACGCGCACCGGTCGCCGCCGCCAACAGGATGGCATCATGACCGAAGCGATGGCCGCGTAATGGCTGGCGCAGCACGAGGCGGCCGCCGAGCACGGCGTCGTCGCTGGTTCCATTGCGCGAATCTGGCGCGATCATCGCAATTTGCCGCAATCGTTGCCTAGGCCTGGAGTCGTTCGCTAAGGTGGGACGGTGTCTTAGTTCGTCAGTCCCCGCAAGGAATTCGCAAGGAAATTCGTCAGTCCATGGCCGGCGCCGCGCGCCTGATGCAGGCGATCCGCATCCGCGATACCACGCAGCCGTTCGATCGCCTGGTCAGGTTCAATTGGCCGGGCCAATTCATCGTCACCTTTGCCGGCATGCTGGTTTCGTTTTTGATTGCCGGCTTCTGGTTTCCGTATTGGCGCATCGCCGATATGGACTTCTTCGTTGTTTATAACGCGCTCTTGCTCAATGCGCATCTGCCGCAGGCATTTTTCGATCATCCCGGCTATCTGCTGATCCTCCTGCTGAGCTATTGGCTGCGCGCGCTGCACGCCATCAGGCTCATTCCCGTCGATTCATTCGATGCCGTACCACCGATCGGCGATCTGCGCACGTTCGGCGCCGCGTGGATGCCGGCCACGCAAGCCGGACGCGTGCTGTCGCTCCTTACCGCAATGGCGTTTGTCGCGGCGTTCACGCATCTACTGCGCGTGCTGGTGCGCGACTGGCGCATTGCCGGCTTCGGCGGTTTTCTCCTGGCGTTCTCCGGCGGCATGGCGATGGAGATGCGCGTCATGCGCACCGAGCTTCTGGCCGCCGGGCTTTTCATGATCGCGCTCTTGATGCTGCTCGTTGTCGCCAGACGCGGCGAGCGGCCATGGCGCCCGGCCATCGTCGGGGTGGCGAGCCTGCTCATAACATTGGCGATGCAGAGCAAGGTGCAGGTGTTTTTTCTGATCTGCGCCCTGCCGATACTGCTCCTGCCGTTCGGGCCCGATGCGCCGGCCAAGAAAGACGTGCAAGCCGGCTTTTGGCGCTCGCGCCAAGCATGGGCGGCGATCGCCGCTGCCGCTCTGATAGCGGCAATGGCCGTCTATCTGGCGAAGGATCTTCTCAGCCTCGGCTTTGCGCCGACGGATCACGCCGATATTCTGCTGCTGTCGGTCGGCATCAGCACCGCAGCGTATTGGTTCCTGCTCGCGGCGTGGCTTATACTGGGCATGGCGGCATATTGTTTGATCTGGCGCGTCGCCGCGCCTGAAGCCCTTACCGCAGCCTTGGCGGCTTTGGCGGGCTGCATGATCGGGCTCTTGGCGTTCTATGCACGCTTTCATCCCGACAATGTCCTCGTGGTCTTTCATCCGCTGGAGACGATGCTGTCCTGGGCCTCGGCCTCCGATCCGCGGCTGACGGCAGGCCATTCGCTGTTCGACCCGGCCCGCGTTCAGTTCCTGCTGCAGGCGATCGCCGGCGTGATCGCGCGCCGAACGTTCGTCCTGCACTCGTCGCCGCGGCCGACGATCTTTCTCGAATGGTTCGTCATCGCCGCGACCATCATCGCCGTGCGGCGGCGGCAATGGCACCTCGTCGCCTGCGTCGCCGCCTTGATGCTCACCGACTGGGGCATCGACCTGTTGGATATGGGCCGCCGCCTGCAGCAGGGCTATTTCCTGTTCACCGATCCGTTGGCGATCATCGCCGCCGCCCTGTTGATCGCCGAACTGAAGGACCTGCAGCAGCACCGCTGGACCTATCCGATCGGCATCGCGCTCGTGGTTGCCCATGTGGTCGTCAGCCAGGCCGAACCGATCAAGCACGCGCTACGCAGCGACAGCCCGCAAGTGCTGTGCGACCCGGGCTACATGTTCCACTACCAGCGCCTTGCGCCGCTGCCGTTCTGCCCGCCGCGGCCGGCCGGCTGAAACATCGACGCAGCGTACTCAGCCCTTGTCGGGGCGAAGCTCATGGGCGAAACCGGCCTCGACCAACAGCCGCCGCGCCGCCGCCGCTTGGTCCTCGTCGACCAGGATGCGCCGCGGAAAAATGCCGATCGAGCCTTCCAGAACGCTCATGTTCTGATCGACCACGATGTGATGGATGCGCGCCGCCTTCAACAGCGCTTCGATCGCCGAGATCAACACAGCATCGTTGGTGCGGACGAGTTCGCGCATCGCTTCAGCTCCGTCGCCGCTCCTCGCCGGGTGCGCGCAGCGCCAGGTAGGCGATGAGTTTTGCCTCGCGGCGCCCGCGCGTGACGGTATCGAGGATCAAACCGCAGGCGATCGACAGAAAGGCCAACAGCATAAGCCCTGTCGAGAGCACCGCAGTCGGCAGCCGCGGCACCAGGCCCTGCTGCAGATAGGTGATGAAAATCGGAATGGCGAGACCGATGGCGATCAGCGCCAAGGCGACACCGAACGAGCCGAACAAAGCAAGCGGGCGCTCGGCGCGGTAGAGTTTGAACACCGTCCAAAAAATGCGGAAGCCGTCGTGCCAGGTCGA
>JASHXZ010000223.1 GCA_030043285.1 Xanthobacteraceae bacterium
CGTTTAGCGCCCAATATCATCTCAACGAGATGGTCGAGAGCGTGGAAAAGATCGGCGATCCGCTGTTCCGCGTGCGCACCGACCAGGGCGCCGAATTCGAATGCAAGATCGTCGTCATCGCCGCCGGCGGCGGATCGTTCCAGCCGAAGCGGCCGCCGATCCCCGGCATCGAGCCGTATGAGGGCAAGTCGGTGTTCTATGCGGTGCGCAAGATGGAGGCGTTCCGCGACAAGCGCATCCTCATCGTCGGCGGCGGCGACAGTGCGCTCGACTGGACGCTCAATCTGGCGCCGCTGGCGAGCCATTTGACGCTGTTGCACCGGCGCAGTGAGTTTCGCGCCTCGCCCGACAGCGTCAACAAAATGATGTCGCTGGTCGGCGAAGGCAAAATCGATTTCGTGCTCGGCCAGGTCACCGCGCTCAAAGGCAATGACGGTCAGATCAGCGAAGCGATCGTCAAGACCAACGACGGCTCGACCTTCGATATCGCCTGCGACGTCATGCTGCCGTTCTTCGGCCTGACCATGAAGCTCGGCCCGGTCGCCAACTGGGGCTTCGAGCTGAAAAACAACGAGCTCATTCCGGTCAATACCGAAACTTTCGAGACCAGCGTACCGGGCATTTTCGCCGTCGGCGACATCAACTGGTATCCGGGCAAGCTGAAACTGATTTTATCCGGTTTCCACGAAGTGGCGCTGATGGCGCAGAAAGCCCATCGCTACTGTTATCCAGACAAGCGGCTGGTGTTTCAGTACACCACCTCGTCGACCAGCCTGCAGAAGAAGCTCGGCGTGACGCCGCCGCCGCCGACACCGCCGGTGAAGGTGTAACGCAAGATTGCCGCAAGGCGACGCTACGGCGTCGCCGACGGCCGCAAAGGCAGCGGCGCTTGTGGCGTCGGTGCCGGCGCGTTTTGCGGGGCGGGTGCGACCGCAGGCGCAGGATTGAGCGGCGGCAGCGGTGTGGCGCTCACCGCTGGCGGCTCCGGCACGCCGAGCACGCCGCGCACGGCGGGCAGCGCCGCGTCGGCCATTGCCGCATAACCTTCGGCGGTCGGATGCACCGCGCCGCCATAAACGGCGCTATAGACCCCCCACAGCGCATCGTGAATGTCGGTCGGCTTCAAGGTCGCCGGAATACCTTCCGGATAAGTCATGGCCGTGAAGTAGCTGTCGTTTGCGGTCCTGATCCAACGCCCGCGCGGCGCATAGGGCAGATAGTCGCTGGCCGGATACGAGCAGGCCAGCGGGTCCTCGGCGGCGGCGACCAGATTGCTGACGAAGCTCGTGCCGTTGGGCGAAAAACAATCGCGGTCGAACACCGGATCGTCCGGCGCGTGCACGCACATGCCGTGCTTCTCGAATTCGGCCTGGTGCGAATCGACGAACGTCATGCGGTCCTTGAGCGGATCGCGGCAGATTTGGCTGCCATCGCAGGTCGCCAGCGCCTTCAGGGTCGGAAGGAATTTTTGGTCGACAAATTCTGCTGCCGCACGCAGCCGCTCGGCATCCGCGCCAAATGCCGGATGAATGTCGAGACCGTCGCGGCCGCCCGGGCACGGCTTGTTTGGTGCCTGCATCGCGGGGTTGGCGTAGGACACGTAAACCACGCGCGACAGGTCGCCGTCGACGAACGGCTTGAGCGCGACGCGCAGCTTGGCGAATTCACCGGGCAGGTTCCGATCCAACGCGCGTTGGGAATCCTGCACGCCGACGATGCCGCCGCCGCGGCCCAGAATGACGCGTTCGGTCGTCGCGTCGACGATAACGTTGCCGACCAGCGCGGCGAAGCTCACGTCATTGGCGCCGATGGTCAGCAGCACCATGTCGAGCGTGCGCTGCGGCTGCACGCGATGGGCGGCGGCCATCAGGTCCTTCAGCTCGGAAAGCTGCGCGGGCGAACTGCCGGGGCAGCTGTCGATGCCGACAACAGCCGGGCAATCGTCGGTCATTTGGCTGCCGAACATGCCGTCATCGATCGAAGCACCGGTGCACGCGAGCGGCAGAAACGTCACCGCGATGTGTCGTTGCTCCACGGCGAGCGCCAGCGCGGTGCGCAGCTGATAGCTGTAGAGCGAGCGATGGCAGGCCGGGCTCATCCAGCGTGCGCCGTGCCGCGCCCAATCTTTGGCGGTACCATCGCTGGTTGTTGCGTTCTCGCAGGAATGGTCGCCGACAAAGCCGGCGCGGCTCGGCCGGAAATATTGCGTGCCGGTGCCGAGGCGGCGGAAGCAGAAGCTGCCTTCGAGCCGCACCGCGCGATCCGGATTGCCTTCGCCGGCGGCGATGGAATCACCGAGGCCGGCGATCAACACGTCGCGGACCGCAATCTCAGTCGTGACCCGTTGCGCGGTGCCGTCGCCAAGCGGAACATCGACGGTGGCTACGGTGGTGCGGCCGTAGCGCACGCGCAGCTTGACCTCGTCCTCGCAGGCGGCGGTCATTTGGCGCAGGGGCCCATCGCCGTCATCGAAAGTCCAGGCGCAGGTGGCGCCCGGCGGCAGCGGGCCGGAGACGAAGACCCCGATCGGATGATCGCGCGGCGCCAGGTAGTTCTCGCTGACGCCGTCGCGCTCGCAGGTCAGCAACAGCTTGCCGAACTTGTCGACGCACAGGTGGTCGACCACGTCGCGCGCCCAGCCCAAGCCGCCGCTGGCGCGCTCGAGGCGGCGCTCGGCGGCGAGCACGCCGTCGCCGCGGCTGGCCGCGACCTGGCCCATGAAATCGGCGTCGTTGCGGAACAGGCGAAACCGGTTCTTCACCTCCCAGGCGATGTGAAAATTGCCGGTATCGGCGAGTTGCGCCAGCGCCGCATTGATCGGCGCAACGACAAGGAATGCGGCGAGAACGACCGAAAGACGCATGGGCTTTCGCAAAGGAAGGGTTAACGCCGGACCATTAGCATGAGTGTTGCGGCGGAAATGTGAGGCCCACGCGGCCCAAAGTGTTGCCCAAAAGCCGCGGCTGCGGCGCTTCCCAGCGCGCCGGCGAGGTCGCCTCTCCAACATTCATCCTGCGTTCACGTTCGCTCTGACACTTTGCCGCGGGTTCAAAAGCCCGCGTCCCACCGCAATAAAGCCTCTCCGGGGCCGCGTTGCCGTCCGTTGCCATCCCGGTCGTCATGCTCGATGTAACGCAGTCACCCGGTCTCGCCTTCGAGCTTGCGCCGGAACAGCCCGCGATCGATCGCGGGGCCGCGGCGCGCCCAGTCGAATTCGGCCGGCGCACGATCGCGCTTGTTTTCGTCGCCCTGCTGGCGATGGCGTCGATCCCGATTCTCCTTCATCCGCTGCCGCCGCTGTCCGATTACGTCAATCATCTGGCGCGCATGCACGTGATCGCGTCGATCAACAGCGATCCCGATCTGGCGCGCTATTACGAGATCGACTGGCAGGTCATTCCCAACCTGATGATGGATTTGATCGTGCCGCAATTCGAGCGGCTGATGAACGTCTATCTGGCCGGGCAGGTCTATACGCTGCTGAGCTTCGCCCTGATCGTGTCGGGGACGTTGGCGTTGCACCGCCGGCTGTTCGGGCGCTGGTCGCCGTTGCCGCTTATCGCGTTCGCGCTGCTCTACAACAATGTCTTTCTGGTCGGCACGATGAACTACGTGTTCGGCATCGGGCTTATGCTGTGGGCCGTCACGGCATGGATCGCGCTGCGCGAACGCAGCTTTTTGTTGCGGCTGCCGGTTTCGATGCTGTTCGTGCTGGCGCTGTTCTTCTGCCATCTGTTTTCGCTCGGCGTATACGGCCTGGCGCTGCTCGCTTTCGAGCTGCATCGGCTGTGGACGTCGTATGCGCGGCTGCGCGGCGCCGCGCCCGGTGCGGCGCGCCGCCGCTTGCCGGCGCTGCTGGTCGACTTCGTCGCTACCGGCCTGCCGTTCTTGCCGGTGCTGCCGCTCCTGATGATGAGCCCGACCTGGGGGCTGTGGCAGGGCCTGTCCTGGGAGCTTCCCGGCAAGATCGACGGCATGATCTTCGTGATCGAGGTGTACTCGCACTCGGTCGCGCTGTTGCTGATCGGCATCGTCGCCTTTCTGGTCGGTTGGGCGTTGCGCGACCGCATTGTGTCGTTCCACGCTTTCGGCATCGCCGTGTTGGCGGTCGGCGCTGTTATCTACTTGGCGCTGCCGCGCATGCTGTTCGACACTTATATGGCCGACCAGCGTCTGCCGATCTCGCTTGTCTTCATCCTGCTTGCCTGCATCGACCTCGACCTGCGCCAGCGCAACGTGCGGCGCGGTTTGATGGTGGCGCTGTTCGCGTTGGTCGCCATCCGGGTGGCTGAAGTCGAGGACGCATGGCAGCAGCTGTCACCCGGAATCGACTCGTTCCGCCAATCGGTGCAGCTTATCGACCGCGGCGCCAAGGTCATGGTCGCCTACGCGGATCCGGACGACGGCAGCGGACTTGGCGATTACGGCCTGGTCCACGCCGACTGCATCGCCCTGATCGAACGCTCCGCGCTGGTGACGACCGAATTCACCGTCATGGGCAAGCAGGTTCTGCACGCCCGGCCCGAATATCGCGGCCGCGTCGACACCTTGGACGGCACGCCGCCCGGGATCGACCAACTGGTCGATGTCGCCGACAACTCCAGTTCAGGGATCGGTCATTACTGGCGCCATTGGACGACGGATTACGATTATCTCTACGTGCTCTTCACCGACGATAATTTCGAAAATCCCGATCCGGGGCATCTCGAGCCGATCTTCGCCGGCCACCGCTTCATGCTCTATCGCATCCAGCATTCGCAGATTGCGACGGCGAGCAAGGCGACGAAGTAATCTGCGAGCAGCTTGGCTTCCAGTTTCACGGCGGGACGCGACGGCTTTTCGGTCACTCCCCGCTTCCGCCGCCGGCGCGCATCGCGCCTTGCGCGGCCTTGGCGATGTCCGGCGGCATGGCGAACGCGTCGTCGAGAATTTGCGCCACCCGCGCGCCGCTGATTTCCCCGATCTCCAAGCCTTCCTTCTCGGCTTGGGCGATGAAGCCAGGATCGTTCATGGCGGCGTGAAACGCCGCCCGCAGCGCCGCGACCCGCTCGGCCGGGACGCCCGGCGGCGCCAGGATCGGCCGGTCCATCCCGAGCGGGGAGAGCACCAGGCGGAGAATATTTTTGGTCCGCGCGTCCTTGGCGAACTCCTCGATCGCCGGCGTATCGGGAAACAGCGGATTGCGCGCCATGCCGATCTGTATAGGCACGTTCACCTTGTTCTGCGGAAACCAGTCCGGCCGCGTCGAGCGGATTGAGGAAATCAGTCCGCCGCAGCGGCCCTGCACCTCGCCGCGCTCCATCGCCAGATAAATGTCGTTGCCGCCGGTATAGCCGGCGATGACCTTGATCTTGGTGCCGAACAGATTGTCGAGCATGATCGGCATGGTTTCCATCTGCGAGCCGGCGCCGGTCGAGCCGACCGTGAACGGCTTTTTGCGCATGTCCGCCCAGGTGGCGATGCCGGAGGAGTGCCAGGCGACGCAGATGCCGGTCGAGGCGTCGATGCTGCCGATCCAGTTCATGCGGCGCGGATCGAAATTCGCCGCCTTGATGCCGTAGAGCGGCGCGAACGGGACGCTGGAGTGGACGAGGCCGAGTGTGCTGCCGTCCTTCGGCGCCACGGAATAGAGATACAACATGGCGCGGATGCCGCCGCCGCCCGGCATGTTCTGGATGACGATGTTCGGATTGCCCGGAATGTGCGCGGCGAAGTACGGCGCGAAGGCCTGCGCGTAGGTGGCATAGCCACCGCCGGCGCCGGCACTGAGAATCCAGGAAATCGAACGGCCGCGATAAAAATCGGCCACCGGATCGGCACGCGCCGCGAGACACGCGCAGAGCGTCAGCGCCAGCGCGAAAAGGCCGCGGCGCATCGCGCTTTACGCGGCAGCGACGTCGAGCAGCACGCCGTCGCAATCGGCCATCTGGTGCTGGCCGAGCGGACAGGAGCGGCGGAACAGCTCGAGCAGCGCCTTGCCTTCGGCGCCGGTGCCGACTGGCGTCGGCGCAAGCAGCGGATTTTCCGAGGCGATGCGCTCGACGTCTTCCTGGAATTTCTCGACGCTCTCGACCGTAAAACCGATGTGGTCCATGCCGGCGGTGATGATACCTGTGCCCTCATAGTCGGTGATGTCCCACGGCATGATGACGAGCGTCATGTGGCCGTCGGTCAGATAATGGTTGCGGTCGCCGGCGGCCTTGTTGGCGGGAAGGAGCTCGAATACGTCGCGATAGAACTCGGCCATGTCGTCGGGCCGCATGGTGCGCAGTGCCACGTGATCGATGTGACGCGGGTTGATCTCGGACTTGGCCTCCTGGTCGCGATAGATCGAGGTGCGGTTCGCCATGGTCTTCTGCGAGATGTCGAACATGTTGCCGTCGGGATCGTGAGTGGAGATGCCGGCGAACGGCCGGTTCGAGGGCCGCTTGAGCCATTGCACGGTCGGATATTTCTTGCGCATGCGGTCGAACGCGGTTTCGGCGTCCTCGACTTCGATGCCGAAATGGTCGAGCCCGGCCTTGCGCCCGGCGCGGCGCGGATTGATGTTGAGCCCGACATAACCGTC
>JASHXZ010000224.1 GCA_030043285.1 Xanthobacteraceae bacterium
AAATCCGGGCCGGGCACGAATTTGAGCAGCGTGCGGGTGCGAGCGTTCGGGTTCTCGATCAGATGCAGCGCAGCGTCGCACAGCTCGGCCAGATTGTGCGGCGGGATGGCGGTCGCCATGCCGACGGCAATGCCCTGCGCACCGTTGGCGAGCAGATTTGGAAACGCCGCTGGCAGGACGACCGGCTCCTGCGCGACACCGTCATAGGTCGGGCGAAAATCGACCGCGTCCTCGTCGATGCCGTCGAGCAGCAGCCGCGCCGCCTCGGTCAAGCGCGCCTCGGTGTAGCGGTAGGCGGCCGGATTATCGCCGTCGACATTGCCGAAATTGCCCTGGCCGTCGACCAGCGGGTAGCGCGAGGCAAAATCCTGAGCGAGGCGCACCAGCGCGTCGTAAATGGCCTGGTCGCCGTGGGGATGGAAATTGCCCATCACGTCGCCGACGATTTTGGCCGATTTCTTGAAGGCGGCACCGGGATCGAGGCGCAGGAGCCGCATGCCGTAGAGAATGTGCCGGTGCACCGGCTTGAGCCCGTCGCGGGCATCCGGCAGCGCGCGATGCATGATGGTGGAGAGCGCATACGAGAGATAGCGCTCCTCCAGCGCCTCGCGCAGCGCGATATCCTGCACGTCGCCGGAATCGGGGGGAATCGATTTTGTGGCCATGGCGCCGGGCTAGCGCGGTTACGCCCGGCGAACAAGGCGCACCGTGGACGCGGCACGGCAATAAGCTACAATCGCGTCGAACTCGACGGGGAGAGGCGTCATGCGCAGCGCTGCACTGGCCGCTTTGGCTCTAAGTCTGGGGTTCCTGGCTGCGGCGCCCGCCGAGAATGCGGTTGCCGCCGAATATACCGCTCCGCGCGTGGCGCATTGGCGCTGCAACTGTTCGCAGGAATGGCCGCATCGGCAATACTGGCAATGGGACCACCGGCCGATCTGGGATGATCCCTGGCTCGTGCTCAAGCCCAACTTTTGGGGCAGCCCGCTGCCACATCTCGTGCCCGCGAATGTTTGGGCGCGCAAATGGCACCTGCCGTGGCTGCATCGTTGGCGGGAGCATCGCCACTGGCGCCGCGATCCGTAAGCCCGCAATCGCGCAGCTGTGGTCGTCACGCCGGCGAGACGGTTTCCGGCAGGGCGCGCATGACTGCCGTCAAAAAGCGCGCCCGTGCCGCAGGCAGCATCAGGCCACGCGGCGCATAGGCGTGGCGATCAAGGAAAAACCCGGTGAGCGCGAACGCGTCTACCAAATCAGCGGCGCCGGGCGTGCTGGGCTCGGCCTGCAAAAATTCCGGTAGCCGCAGCAGCTTGTCGCGATAATCGTGGCCGGCGGCACGCGAGACGGCGCGGCCCGAGCGCGGCGACACATAAACGAGTTCGGCGGTCGTCCCGGTTGCCGCGCAGCGCGAAAGATCGAGACCAAAGCCAAGCTCGGCAAGGAGCGCAAGCTCGAAACGCGCAATCAACGTCGCCGCGGCGAGCGGATCGTCGAGACAATCGAGGATCACCTGCAAGGCGGCAAATACCCGCGCATGCGGCTCGCGCTCGGCGAGGAGCCGGCACAATTCGGCGACGTGCGTCACGCCGTGAACCGCGTGGGCGGCACCGAGCAAACCGGCGGCACGCAGGTTGAGACCTTCGACCGCGTAATGGCCGAGATGCTCGTCGAGCCGGGCCCGCCATGTGGCGCGCAAGAGATTGCCCGGCTGCAGCACGCCGCGCAGCCGCGAGCCGGCACCGCCGCGCACCAAACCGAGGTGCCGGCCGCGCTCAACCGTCATCAGCTCGAGAATGACGCTGGTCTCGCCATGCCGCTTGGCGCCGAGCACGATGCCTTCGTCGGTCCATTGCATGGGCTTTATGTAGCGCGACGACGGAGAGTAATCACCGGTGGAATCAACCCTAAATGCTAGCCGATGCGGCGATTCGGCGTTAACATCCTGGCGCTTCGACGCCCCGCCGCCGCGCGCCCGCGCGACGAATCGAGAGGGCAGAAAAGGGAGAAGCGAATGCGCAATATCGTGATTGCTACGTTGATTGCCGCCGGGATTGGATTGGTTGGCGTGTCGGCGGGTTCGGCCGCGCCGGCTAACAACACGGCCCTGAAACAAGCCGCCACGGTGAACGCTCCCACGATCAAGGTCCAGCACTGGCGTTGGGGAAGCCGGTGGCGGCATCGCTGCCACGGTCCGCGTAGCCGCTGGTGGTGGTGCTGATCACCTGGGGGACGACAATTATTTCAGGGCCCGGCCATAACGCCGGGCCCTGCGTTTTCCAGCACCCTGCTCGTGCGCCGCGAAACATTTCAAAGTTCATCGGTCCTTATCAAAAAGCGCCCGTTCATCTGCCGTTCATCAAACTGCGCCGTTCATCAAAACATCGGATTGCCTCTGGCCGAGTGGCCGACTGGCGGCTAAAATTCGTGTGCTTGAACCTAAGAAAATGAAACCTCTCGAATGCCTAACCGTTATAGCATCTGATAACAATTGCCCGTTCGGGCAGAGGAGGAAGAGCGAATGCGCAAAATCGTAATCGCTACGTTGATTGCCACCGGGATCGGATTGGCCGGCGTATCGGCCGGCTCGGCCGCCCCGGCCAACAATACGGCGCTCAAGCAGGCCGCGACCGTGAACAATCCCACCATCCACGTCCAGCACTGGCGCTGGGGTAGCCGCTGGGGCGGCCATTGGCGCTGGGGAAGCCGTTGGCGTGGCCCCGGCCCGCGCCGCTGCCACGGCCCGCTGAGCCGCTGGTGGTGGTGCTAATAATTGACGATAGGATGATCGCGTGGGGCCCGCCGCAAAACGGCGGGCCCTTTGCGTTATCCCAGATGTTCTTCCGCCCGCCGACATTCGCCGTTCATCCGCGGTTCATCAGGGCGCGTAGAGAATTCCGCCGCTTTGCCGGCAGAAATCGCCGCGCTTGAAATCTCTCTGAAGCAAACTTTTCGCAAGCGTAACCGTTTAGAATACTTGCCCGTTTGGGCAGAGGAGGAAAAGCGAATGCGCAGAATCGTCATTGCTGCCGTGATTACCGCCGGAGTCGGTTTGGTCGGCCTATCGGCCGGCTCGGCGGCCCCGGTCAACAACACGGCGCTCAAGCAGGCCGCGACCGTGAACGATCCCACGATTCAGGTCCGGCACTGGGGGCACTGGGGTTGGCATCATCACAGGTGGGGCTGGGGCTGGCATCATCATCGCCACTGCCATGGCTGGCGCAGCCGTTGGTGGTGGTGCTAGCAGCGGTTTTGACGTGCTCGAAGGGCCCGGCCAGGCGATGGCCGGGCCCTTTCATTTTTTTGGGGGAAGCAAGCGGCAATCGTGCTACCGACGGGCGCCATGTGCTGGTTTCGGGCCGTAGGCTTCAAGATACGGACGGCCGACCCGATCGTAGTTGAGCGCAAAGCATAGATAGTAAGTCGGGCTGTGCTGCCTTTCGGTGGCGCAGCGATCGAAGACGTAGAGATCCGAAACCGAACGATACGGCAGATACGGATCGACCGCCATGCGCTCGCCGCCGCCTGGAAAACCGCCGAACCGATCGATGCGGCCTTTGAGATCGGGACTATTGGCGATCAAGGCGTCGCGCAGCGCCTCGCCTTGAATGAAATTATCCGGCAGCTGATCGAACGGTCCGTCGAACCAGGTATTCGTCAGCATGTTCGGCTTGTAAGCCCCGATCAAGATTTTGCGGTCGCGCAGGAGATCGCGATAGAACGCAAAACCGGTGCGCTTGCCGATCAGGATGCGGTCGGTGCGCGGGCTTGGCTCGAACTGATCGCCAACTTTGATCGTCTCATCAAGGATGAAGTGGAAAACCTTCAGCTTTTTGTCGAACACCAGGAAGAAGCGGATGCCGGATTCGTCGAATGACGGGCCGATGTATTCCTCGTCCGGCGCCAGCGCGCTCGTCGGCGGCTTCACGTCGGTGAGGTCATTGAGGGCGAACACCACGCTCTTGCCCTGATAGGTC
>JASHXZ010000225.1 GCA_030043285.1 Xanthobacteraceae bacterium
CCGAGCGCGGCATGCCGATAACGAAAACCGGCAGCGCCGTGGGGTCGCCGCCCCCCGACTTGGCGGCGATCAGTTCCGGCGTGAACACCGCCGCGATCCGGTCGAACAGCGCGAAAGTCGCCTCCTCTTCGTAGGCGATGGTCGCGCGCTTGGCGGCATTGCCCGCAGAAAGATGCTTGAACGAGCGCGCATAGTCCTTCAGATCGGCGTAAGCCTTGCCGAGCGCGAAATCGAGCCGCATGCGGTCGGTCGTTGACAAGCCTTCGGTCTTGGCCGCCAGCACCTCCATGGCGGCAAGATGCGCATCGCCGGGTTTGAAGGTTTTGCTGGCGGCAAGGTTGCCGTAAGCGGCGGTGCTGTTCGGATCGAGCCGCAGCGCTTCGCAATAGGCGCTTTCCGCCTCCTGCAATTGACCAAGCTCCTCGAGCACGCTGCCCATGTTGTTGTAGCCATCGGCGAGGTCGGGCTTGAGCGACAGCGCGCGACGGTAGTGCGCCAACGCGGCATGAAGGTCGTCGCTTTCGTGCAGCGCGATGCCGCGGCTGCAAAGCGCATCGGCATGATCGGGCTGCAGCACAAGGACGCGGTCGTAGCTCGCCACGGCCTCGTCGAAGCGCTGTAACTCGTGCAGCGTTTTGCCGCGATTGTAGAGCGCCTCGACATAATCCGGCTGCGCCGCAAGGGCGCGGTCGTAGCTCGCCAGCGCCTCGTCGAAGCGCTGCAGCTCGTGCAACGTCATGCCGCGGTTGTAGAGCGCGCCGGCATGATCGGGCTGCAGCACAAGGACGCGGTCGTAACTCGCCAGCGCCTCGTCAAAGCGCTTGAGCGCATGCAGCGCATTGCCGCGGCTGTTGAGCGCCTCGCCATAACCGGGCTGCAGCGCCAGGGCGCGATCGTAGCTCGCCAGCGCCTCGTCAAAGCGCTTGAGCGCATGCAGCGTCGCACCGCGGTTGCAGAAGGCCTCGGCATAACCGGGCTGCAGCGCAACGGCGCGGTCGTAGCTCGCCAGCGCCTCGTCAAAGCGCTTGAGCTCGTGCAGCGCATTGCCGCGGTTGCTGAGTGCCTCGGCATAACCGGGCTGCAGCGCAAGGGCGCGATCGTAGCTTGCCAGCGCCTCGTCAAAGCGCTGCAGTTCCTGCAGCGCGTTGCCGCGGTTGTTGAACGCCCCGGCATAATTTGGCCGTAGCGCCAGGGCGCGGTCGTAACTCGCCAGCGCCTCGTCAAAGCGCTGCAATTGCTGCAGCGCATTGCCGCGGTTGTTGAGCGCCTCGGCATAACCCGGCTGCACCGCGAGGGCACGGTCGTAGCTCGTCAGCGCCTCGTCGAAGCGCTTCAGTTGCCGCAGCACATTGCCGCGATTGTTGAGCACCTGGGCATAATCGGGCTGCAGCGCTAGCGCACGGTCGTAGCTCGCCAGCGCCTCGTCAAACCGCCTCAGCTCCTGCAGCGTAACAGCGCTATTACAGAGCGCCTCGACGTGATCCGGCCGCAGCGCCAGCGCGCGGCCATAACTCGCCAGCGCCTCGTCAAACCGTCGTTGCCGTGTGCTAATGATTGCGAGCAAATGAAGAGCGTCGAAATAATCGGGTTTAACATCGAGTATTGCGCGCGCCAGGCGATCAGCCTCACCCAATTGCCCGCTCTCATAGGCCGCAATCGCCTGCGTCACTGCCTCGGCGACAGTGCGCGGCGCGAGAGGTAAAGGCGATCTTGGCATGGCGGTTCGATCCTATGCCGGCATGGGCAGGGAAGACCAGTGGTTGTCGCGGTATTGCAGACACGCTGCTCTATCGAGCTTCTCCGTCAACGGGAGTCTGTTGCCTCGACCGCGGTGAGGCCGAGGGCGTTGAGCAACGGCGCGATATGCGCCTCATAGGCGCGCCAACGGCCGATGGCTGAGGTGTAGATCGGCTGGCGCACCTGGGTGGCGCTTGCAGTCCGCACCGGCCGGTCGGTCTTGTGGAACGACAGGCAGCGATCGTCCCAGGGCAGCCCGCAATAGGCGATGAGGCGCCGCGCCTGCCGCTCCAGATCGGCGACGACGTCCTCGTAGCGCACCTCGAGAATGCGTCCCACCGGCAGCACGCGCCGCCAGTGCGCCATCAGCCGCTCATAGCGCCGGTAATAGCGACCCAGCTCGCCGAGGTCGTAGGTGTGACTCTGTTCCGCGGTGAACAGCCTGCAGAAGCACGACATACAGGTATCAAGCGGATCGCGGATGGTGTGGATGATCTTGGCATTAGGCAAGGCGAGATGGACGAGCCCGGCGAAATAGTAATTCGACGGCATTTTGTTGGTGATGCGTTCGGCCCCTGGCGCGCCGTGCTTGGCCGCAAGCTCGCCCAGCATGGCGACATAACGGGCGCCGATCTGCCGCAGCGCTCCCGCGTCGAGCGCGGCGACAAACTCCGGATAGGGCAGTGTCTTGCCATCCGTCCCGCGCACGGTGAACGCCGCCTCGTTGAGGGTTTGCAATTCGCCGGCGCCATAAGCGAGCGGATGACTGGCGATGATCTGTTCAACCAGCGTCGTGCCCGAGCGCGGCATGCCGATAACAAAAACCGGCAGCGCCGAGGGGTGGCCGCCGCCCGATTTGGCTGCGATCAGTTCCGGCGTGAACACCGCCTCGATGCGATCGAACACCGCGACCGTCGCCTGCTCATCGTAGGCGATGATCGCGCGCTTGGCGGCATTGCCGGCAGAAAGATGCGCGAACGAGCGCGCATAGTCCTTCAGGTCGGCGTAAGCTTTGCCGAGTGCAAAGTCGAGCTGCATGCGGTCGGTCGTTGACAAGCCTTTCTTAGCCGCCAGCGCCTCCATGGCGGCAAGATGTGCATCGCCGGGCTTGAAGGTTTTCCCCGCCGCAAGGTTGACGTAAGCGGCTGTGCTGTTCGGATCGAGTCGGAGCGCTTCGCAATAGGCGCTTTGCGCCTCCTGCAATTGACCAAGCTCCTCGAGCACGTTGCCCAGGTTGTGGTAGCCGTCGGCGAGGTCGGGCTTGAGCGACACCGCGCGACGGTAATGCGCCAACGCGGCATGAAGGTCTTCGCGTTCATGCAGCGTCGCACCGCGGTTGCGAAGCGCCTCGGCATGATCGGGCTGCAGCGCCAGCGCGCGGTCGTAACTCGCCAGCGCGTCATCAAAGCGCTTCAGAGCATGCAGCGTCGCACCGCGGTTGCGCAGCGCCTCGGCATGATCGGGCTGCAGCGCCAGCGCGCGGTCGTAACTCGCCAGCGCCTCGTCAAAGCGCTTGAGCCCATGCAACGTGTTGCCACGATTGCGGAGCGTCCCGACCTGATTTGGCTGCAGCGCGAGGGCGCGGTCGTAGCTCGCCAGCGCCTCATCGAACCGCTTGAGTTCATGCAGCGTAATGCCGCGGTTATAGAGCGCCTCGGCGTAATGCGGCCGCAGCGCCAAGGCATGGTCGTAGCTCGCCAGCGCCTCGGCAAATCGCTTCAGCTCCTGCAGCGTAACGCCGCGATTGAAGAGCGCCCCGGCATGATCGGGCCTCGCCACAAGAGCCCGGTCGTAGCTCACCAGCGCCTCGTCAAACCGCTTGAGTTCATGCAGCGTCGCGCCGCGGTTGCAGAGCGCCTCGACATGGCCCGGCTGCAGTGCAAGAGCACGGTTGTAGCTTGCCAGCGCCTCGTCGAGCCGCCGCTGCTGCGTGCTAATCACCGCTATCAGGTGAAGGGCATCGAAATAATTTGGTTTAACACCGACTATTGCCCGCGCCAGATCGTCGGCCTCACGTAGCTGCCCACGCTGATAGGCCGCAACCGCCCGCTTCATTGTCTCTCCGATGGCGGGCGCGGCGAGACGTGAACGCGATCTTCGCATGGCGGTTTGATCCTAGGCCGGCATGGGGCGGGAAGACCAGCGGTTGTCGCGGTATCGCAGGCGCTGCTCTATCGAACTTCTCCGTCAACGGGAGCTTGTCGCCGCGACCGCGGCGATACCGAGGGCATTGAGCAACGGCGCGATATGCGCCTCATAGGCGCGCCAACGGCCGATGGCCGATGTGTAGATCGGCTGGCGCACCTGGGTGGCGCTTGCAGTCCGCACCGGCCGGTCGGACTTGTGGAACGACAGGCAGCGATCGTCCCAGGGCAGCCCGCAATAGGCGATGAGGCGCCGCGCCTGCCGCTCCAGATCGGCGACGACGTCCTCGTAGCGCACCTCGAGAATGCGCCCCACCGGCAGCACGCGCCGCCAGTGCGCCATCAGCCGCTCATAGCCTCGGTAATAGCGGCCAAGCTCGCCAAGATCGTAGGCGTAGTTCTGTTCCGCGGTGAACAGTTTGGAAAAGCACGACATGCAGGTGTCGAGCGGATCGCGCATGGTGTGGATGATCTTGGCATTCGGCAAGGCGAGATGGATGAGCCCCGCAAAATAGTAATTCGACGGCATTTTATTGGTGATGCATTCGGCCCCTGGCGCGCCGTGCTTGGCCGCAAGCTCGCCCACCATGGCGACATAACGGGCGCCGATCTGGTGCAGCGCGGCGCGATCGAGGGACAGCATCAATTCCGGGTACGGGGCGCTGTTGCCGTCCGGGCCGCGCACGGTGCGAACAACATCGCCGAGCAATTGCAATTCGCCGGCGCCGTGCACTGCGGGGTGGCTGGCGATGATCTGCTCGACCAGGGTCGTGCCCGAACGCGGCATGCCCAAGACAAAGATCGGCAGCACCGAAGGGTGGCCGCCGCCCGACTTGGCGGCGATCAGTTCCGGCGTGAACACCGCCGCGATCCGGTCGAACCGCCCCAGCGCGGCGGTCTCGTCATAGCCGATGCTGGCACGCTTGGCGGCGTTGCCGGCAAGCAGGTGTTGGAACGAGGCGGAATGGTCATTGAGATCGGCGTAAGCCTTGCCGAGCGCGAAATCGAGCCGCATGCGGTCGGTCGTTGACAAGCCTTCGGTCTTGGCCGCCAGCGCCTCCATGGCGGCAAAATGCGCATCGCCGGGCTTGAAGGTTTTGCTGGCGGCCAGGTTGACGTAAGCAGCGGTGCTGTTCGGATCGAGCCGCAGCGCTTCGCAATAGGCGTTTTCCGCCTCCTGCAATTGACCAAGCTCCTTGAGAACGTTGCCCAAGTTGTTGTAGACGTCAGCGAGGTCGGGCTTGAGCGACAGCGCGCGACGGTAGTGCGCCAGCGCGTCATGAAGGTCGCCGCGTTCATGCAGGATGTCGCCGCGGTTGTAGAGCGCCTCGGCATGATCGGGTTGCAGCGCAAGGGCGCGGTCGTAGCTCGCCAGCGCCTCGTCGAAGCGCTGCAGTTCGTGCAGCGTGTTACCGCGGTTGTTGAGCGCATCGACGTAGTCCGGCCGCGCCGCAAGGGCGCGGTCGTAGCTCGCCAGCGCCTCGTCGAACCGCTTCAGTTGCCGCAGCGCGTTGCCGCGGTTGAACAGCGCTCCGGCATAATTTGGCCGACGTGCAAGGGCGCGGTCGTAGCTCGCCAGCGCCTCGTCAAAGCGCTGCAGTTCGTGCAGCGCATTGCCGCGGTTGTAGAGCGCCTCGACATGGTCCGGCTGCAGCGCTAGCGCCCGGTCGTAGTTCGCCAGCGCCTCGTCAAAGCGCTTTAATTGCCGCAGTGCATTGCCGCGGTTGAAGAGCGCGGCCCCGGCACAATCCGGCCGCAGCGCCAGCGCGCGGTCGTAGCTGGCCAGCGCGTCATCAAAGCGCTTGAGTTCGTGCAGTGTCGCACCGCGGTTGCAGAGAGCCTCGGCATAATTCGACCGCAGTGCAAGGGCGCGATCATAGCTCGCCAGCGCCTCGTCAAAGCGCTTGAGTTCGTGCAGCGTAGCACCGCGGTTGCAGAGCGCCTCGGCATGATCCGGCCGCAGCGCAACGGCGCGGTCGTAGCTCGCCAACGCCTCGTCGAAACGTCGTTGCTGCGCGCTGATCACTGCGATCAGGTGAAGAGCATCAAAATAATCGGCCTTAACACTGAGGATCGCACGCGCCAGTTCATCGGCCTCACGTAACCGCCCATGCTGATAAGCCGCAACCGCCCGCTGCATCACCTCGGGTAATGTTAGCGTAACGCCGGTCATCCCTAAGGCTCTCTCCGGCACTAAACCGAATGTGGTTTACGCGTGATTGGCCGGATCATCGCGCGTCGCGGTCCGCCGTTGATCACAGCCACAAGTGTTCCCGAACTAATCATGCGTCAAGGGCGGACATGCCAAGAGGGGAGAGAGCGCGTCCGGACCCCTCGCGTTATGCCTCCCCGAGGTGTATTCTCTGAGTAGTTGTGCGTTCAGGGATATGATACTATCTACGTATCCCGATATACGGGGGCAGAAACGTCGCAGCGAGGGAGAACATCATGCGTACGTATCGAGACTGGGCGCCGGCCGTTGCCTTGATGCTTGCAGGCGCGTTCGCGTCCTCGGCACATGCCGATGTGATGGGCAGGAGAAATGTCGGATCTCTCCGCGTTGAACTTCAACTACAGCCGGCCGAGCCGTTCTTCAGCAAGGAAGATGTGGCGGCCAAGAATATTACCAAGGGAATGGAGATAGTGAGGGGTCAAGCTCCGGTCATGCTGAATGCAGCCGCGGGTCCCAATCATCTCCTAGTCCTGCAGGTGTTCAACAAGCAAACCGGCCAGGTGGTGACCGATGCCACCGTGACGATGAGGGTCGGGCCCATCGGCAAGAACGGACATCCCGCCGGTGCGCAGGTCGAAATTCCGGTCGTCGTCATGCAGGCGATCGGAAAAGGGCCTTCATCCACTCGCTACGGCAACAACGTTGCGCTGCCCGCGAGCCAGTACCAAGTTTACGCCACGGTCAACGGCGATGCGGCCGTGTTCCGCCGCGTCGCCACACCGGGTGCCCAATAAACATCACGGGCATTGATGTAAGGCAAACTCGTGTCAAGCTCCTTCGCGGCGCCGATGGAGCAGCAAGACGCACTGCATCGTGGGCTCGCAGCACACCAGGCCGGTCAGCTCGCCGAGGCCGTCCGGCTTTATGAGGCGGTGCTGAGTGTCGCGCCGGCGCAATTCGACGCGCTTCATCTGCTGGGAGTAGTGGCGGCACAGCAAGGCCGGCATGAGGAGGCCTGCGGGCTCATCGGCCGCGCGCTTGCCATCAACGCGGGCTCGGCAACAGCCCTTTGCAACTACGCCCTGGCATTGAACGCCTTGGGTCGGTTCGATGAAGCTCTGGCGAGCTGCAATAAGGCGCTCGCGCTGCATCCCGGCTACGGCTACGCACACAACTGCCGCGCCGCTACGTTGCAAGCCATCGGCCGCTACGAGGAGGCGTTAGCGGCGGCCGACTTGGCGCTGTTGCATCAGCCGGA
>JASHXZ010000226.1 GCA_030043285.1 Xanthobacteraceae bacterium
AGCCCGAGCGCGAACGCAGAGCCCGGCACAAAATAATGACCCTTCCAGAACGCCACCACGGCGGCGAACCAGGCGCCGGCGAGATGCGCGGAGATCGCCAGCATCAGCGCTTGGCGCACGGTCGCGCCGGCAAGCGCCAGGATCGGCAGCGACAGCAAGAGGCCGAGCAGGACGGCAAGCCCGGCTTTCTTGAAATAATCCGGATCGCCGATCGGACCGGTCCAGGAGAATTTGGCCTGACGCGCCGCGTCGAAAATGCCCCAATACGGACCGACGCCGCCTTCGAACGTCTTCCAAGGCTGGTCGATGGCCTCGACGATATTGTAGTCGATGCCGTAGGCCTGGGCGCGCGAAGCGAAGTCGCGCAACACTACCGCCTGCTCGGTGCGGCCGGGGAACGCGTTCTGGAAATTGTAGCCGGCGCTCGGCCAGCCGAACTCGGCGATCACGATGCGCTTGCCGGGCAGCGCGCGGCGCAGCTTGTCGTAGAACTCGATCGTGTAATCGACCGCATGCGAGGCATCGATTCCGTTCCAGTACGGCAGCACGTGCGCCGCGACGAAATCGACGGCGGAGGCGAGCTCGGGATGCTCGAGCCAGACCGAGCCGATTTCACCGGTCGTGACCGGCACCGGGCTCGAACGCTTCACGTCCTTGATCAGCGCAATCAGATCCGGCAGCGTCATCTCACCGCGATAGATCGTCTCGTTGCCGACCACGATGGCATCGACATTGCTGTTATGGCGGGCAAGATCGATGGCGGCGGCGATTTCGCGGGCGTTGCGCTCCTTGTCCTTGCTGATCCAGGCGCCGACCGTAACCTTAAGCCCGAACTCGGCAGCGATGGGCGGCACTAGCTCGGCGCCCCCGGTCGACGAATAGAGCCGGATCGCGTGCGTATACGGCGCGATGGCTTTCAGATCGGCGCGGATTTGCTCCGGCGTCGGGCGCGCGCCGCGGTCGGGATGATCCGAATCGGCGAACGGCGCGTAGGACAGGCTCGCAAGTTGGTTGTTGAATTCCGGTGCTTTGGCTTGCGTTCGCAATAAAACCCAGAGTCCAGCATGCACGCACACAACGAGCGCGAGCACGGCAGCGACGGTGCGCATCGACTCTCAACCACGCGGGGATTTGACGGCACGGGCCCGAACCTTTCCCCAAAGGCTCGATAGTGGTCGTAAGGAGGGTAAGGCACCTTGCGAGCGGCATTAATTAGGTAGCGCGCGCGCGTGGCAAATTCAAGACAATGGACAGAATTTCGGCGCACTTCCGCTGGCGCAACGACGACGTTCCAGCAAAGCGCCGCGCTCAGTGATTGCTGGTCCCGCTCGGCGCCGCGGCGGCCGCCGCCGGCGGGGGAGGGGTCGGCTCGCTTGGATTGATCCAGCACGCCTTGACCCGGTTGTTGAGGCTGTCGGGAGACTTCGGATCGATGGTGTTGGTCTGCAGGATCAGGCAGCGAAAGGTCGCCGGGATGTGGGCAGCCGGGCAGCCGAACCGGTCGTAGAGATCGAGATGGCGAAACGCCGTTTCGATGTCGTCGCGCCACATCAGGCTGACCACGCGCCGACCGAGCCAGACGCATTCCGGGTTGCCGGCTTGGCCGGTCATGGCGTGCTGGATGTCGGCATATTCCTCGGTTTTTTGCGCCGGCGCCGGGCTGGCGGCCGGCGGCTTTTCGGCGGGCTTGGTCGAATCGGCCGCCTGGGCGAGAGCCGTGCCGCCTGGCGCCGGAACTGCGACCGCGAGCCAGATTGCGGCACCAAGGCCGACCAGAATGCGGAGAACGCGAAGGAACATGTTTTCGACTTTGGCTGCCTTAAGGTTTGAAACGTCAGACGGTTGCGGGGGCCTTGAAAGGCGGCGGTTCTTTAAGCATCGATCGAGCCGGTATTGCGGCCGGTTTGCGGCCGCGGCCGGCGCAGACCACATCGCAAGTTCGGCGATTTGTCCAGCGCGCTTCGCGGCGCCGACGCTCGGAACCGCGTGACGGCTTGGCACGACGCACGGTCAAGGTTAATGGCAGACGGTGTCTTTTCAGCCCGCCAACGGACATCGCATCGGCTCGGCGCTGGCGCTGTTTGCGCTCACGGCGTTCGCAATCGCTGCGACTTGGTGGTGGCTCGGCCAGCCGGTCGCGCTGCCGCCTTCGCCGCTTGATCCCGGCGAGAAGCTTTATTGCGTGTCCTACGCGCCGTATCGCGGCAGCCAGGACCCGCTGGTTGAAGGCACCCGCGTACCGGCCACACAAATCGACCAGGATTTGGCGCTGATCGCCAAATACAGCAATTGCGTGCGCATCTATTCGGTCGAAGACGGCGCCGCCGATATCCTCGCAAGCGCGCGCCGCCACGGCCTGAAGGTTTTGGACGGGCTATGGCTGTCCGGCAAGGCGGACAAAAACAGCCAGCAGATCGCCGCTACCATCGCGCTCGCCAAGCAATATGCCGACGTGATCAGCGCCGTGATCGTCGGCAACGAGGTTCTACTGCGCGGCGAGCTGCCGGTCGCCGACTTGATCGCGGCCATCCGCGAGGTCAAGGCGCAGGTGCCCGAGCCGGTCACTTATGCCGACGTCTGGGAATTTTGGCTGCGCTATCGCGAAGTCGCGAACGCGGTCGACTTCATCACCATCCACATGCTGCCCTATTGGGAGGACTTCCCGATCCCGGCCGAGCACGCAGCGGCCCACGTCGAAGCGATACGCGACCGGGTTGCCGCCGCCTTTCCGGGCAAGGAGATCATGATCGGCGAACTCGGCTGGCCAAGCGGCGGCCGCATGCGCGAGGCGGCGCGGCCCTCGCCCTCAAACCAGGCGCGCGCCATTCTGGATACGCTCGCTCTCGCCAAACGCGACCACGTCCGCGTCAACGTGATCGAGGCGTTCGATCAGCCCTGGAAGCGCTGGCTCGAAGGCACGGTCGGCGGTCAATGGGGCATTTTCGACCGGTCAACCGGCGCGCCGAAATTCAGCTTCAGCGGCGGCGCCATATCGGATCATCCGAACTGGCCGATGCAAGCTTTGGCCGGAATCATGCTGGCCGCGGCGACGTTTGCCGCTGCGTTCTTGGCGAGCGGAGCCAAGTTGGCGCCGGCCTTTTTCTGGTGGCGCATGGCCGCGCTGAGCTACCTTCCGGCGGTGCTGTTCGGCTGGGCGGTAGCGGAAATCGCACCGGAGAGTTTCAGTCCCGGCGGCTGGCTGCGCGCGCTGGCGCTGGTGGCAATCGCCGCCGCCGCGCCGATCGTCTGCGCCGTAGCCTGCGCCGCCCGCCGCCCGCTTCCAGCACTTTCGACGTTGCTCGGCGGCGCGCGCATCGGCACCCGGCGCGACGCGCTGACCTGGGCGCTCGGCCTGAGCGTGCTGCTGCTCGTTCTGTTGGCGGTGCAGACCGCGCTGGGCCTGGTGTTCGATCCGCGCTACCGCGATATTCCGTTCGCGGCTGTGGGCGCGGCCGTGCTGCCTTATCTGGTCCTATGGGTCTCGACCGAGCGCCGGCCGGGTGCACCGGCGATGGCGGAACGCGCTGCTGCGTTTGTTCTTGCGGCCGCCGCCATCTACATCGCGTTCAACGAAACTTTCGCCAACTGGCAGGCGGTGTGGTTCTGCGGCGCGCTTATCGGCCTTGCCTTCATTCTGGCGCGGGCGCGCGTCGCGCCAGGCTCAGAATAAGGACGCCGACGGCGAGCGCAGCAAGATCGACGTTGTGCAGGACGAGGCCGAAGCCGGCCGCCGCAAGCGCAAGCCCGATGAGGACGACGGACGGCCGCATCAGGTTGACGAGCGCGATGGCAAGCGCAAGCGCGCCGAACACCTCGTGCTGGAACAGCGGGATCGTTACCCGATAGGTACTGCACAGCCAGGTGGATAGCCCGCCCTGGCAGGCGCGCGCCATATTGGCATTCTCGATCGCCATGAAGCGCAGATAAAGCGCCTCGCCGACAGCCAAAAAGCCGATGGCAACGAGCCAATTGGTCTGCCGCGCCGTCGGCAGGAACAGCGGGCGGCGGGTGGTGTTTAGAGGGTCCGACATCCCATTAGGCTTGGCGTTCGACATGGCGTTCGACATGGCGTTCGCGCCTGCCATGCACGATGCCGGGGCGTCGCGCAAACGAATTTGGCGGGCCGACGAACGCTATTGCAACGCGATGTGCTGGCCGCTGAACAAGGTCGGCTGGCAGGGCAGCCGATATGGCACAAGCGCCGTACAGAGCTTGGCCGCCGCTTCGGCGCTGGCGAGCGGGCCGACCACCAGCCGCAATTCCACCCGCCCGGCGCGCGACGTCCCGCGCAGCATCACCACGGGCTTCAATCCATCGAATAGCTTGCCGTGCGCCGAGTGGATGCCGAGCCAGTGCGCCCGCAGCACCTCGATCGAAACCGCGTCGCCGATCTCGATGCCATATTTGAATGTGGCCGCCGGCGCCGGCGCTGCCGCACTCGCTGGCGCTGCTGCGGGAGCCGGCACGGCAGTGCGCGACTGCAATGGCTCCGCGGTGGCCGTTTGAGCCGGCGCTGCTGCCGGCAACGGTGGTGGTGCTGATGCCGCGGGCGGCGCCAAAGGCAAAAGCGGCCGGGCGGCGATCACGGCATGCGATTCCGGCGCCGGTACCGGCGCCGTGGGCGGTGGCGCGGCAAGTACGACGTGCGATTCCGGCGCAACCGCGGCCGGCGGCGGACGCCCTTGCACCGGACTCGGGTCCGTCTTCTTGATGGCTTCGATCTGCCGCGCCACCGAGCCGGTGATGTCGTCGACATTGCGCTCGACTGCAGCGAGCCGTGATTTCAGTTCGTCGTTCTGCGCGGCCAGGCCGCGCACGGCGTCGGTGAGACGGCGCTCCTCAGCAAGTCGGCGCTCCTCGGCCTGGGCGTCGAGCGGTCGGGCGGCAACCTGGGTGCGGTCGCTGCGGCCGGAGAACAGGCCGGCGACCCGCTCGGTGCCGATCTGGCTGCGCGATGCCAGTACGGCGACGAACAGCGCGCCGGCAGCCGTGCCACCCCACACCGTCATGCGCCACAAGTGCCGCATGGTGAACGCCGCCTTGGATTGCTTCTTCGGGGCCGGAACGGGCTTCGCGGCCGGTTTGCTCACGGCCTTGGCGGCACCCCGCTCCGTGCTCGATTCCAGAATCCGCGGCCGAATCATTGTCAAAAGTTATCAGATTCGCGCCCTTCTGGTGCGCGGCACTACGACCGGTTCCAT
>JASHXZ010000227.1 GCA_030043285.1 Xanthobacteraceae bacterium
ATATCGCGGCGCTGTACCACGGCCGCCACGCTCTTGATGCGATTGATCAAAGCGCGCTCGTCGGCATTGGCGGCGTAGCCGATGCAGGGCGGCTGGAAAAGCTCCGCCCACCAGGCCACCCGCTCCTCTATAGCCGCAAACGGCGGATTTCTGCCGCCGCGATGGTCGTCGCCACGGCCACCTTCGCGCCACTCGGGTTCCCCGAACATGACGTAGTCGGCCTCTGTTTCGCCGGCGAGCATGGCATCATCACGGCTGCGCAAGCCGCCGGCGCCGGCGATGCGGTCGGGTTTGAGCGCCGGCAGCGCCGCGCGCAGCGCCGCGACGCCGGTCAAATGGGCGCCATCGGCCGCGGCGCGGGCCACGAGTTCCGGCCGTCCGTCGATGAGCAGCGCAATATCGCGGCGCTGTACCACGGCCGCCACGCTCTTGATGCGATTGATCAAAGCGCGCTCGTCGGCATCGTTAAGCCGCAGCAGCACGGCAGCGATATCGGCCGCCGGCAGCGCGCGGTCGAGCGCCGGCACGAACGCCGCGGGGTCGGCGAGCAGGGGGGTGAAGAGGTAGAGGCGCGGCATCAGCTATTGCCCTCATCCTGAGGCGCGAGCGAAGCGAGCCTCGAAGGATGCAGGCCGAGGCGCCGCGGCCTGCATCCTTCGAGGCTCGGCGCTGCGCGCCGAGCGCCTCAGGATGAGGGGCACTTATGTCGTCACGCCGCCTTGCGCTCCAGATCAGCCTTCCATTGGCCGAGCGTGGCGAGGCCGTTCATCATGGCGCGGTGGTTGAAGGCGCGCTGCGCCGCGGCGACGTGTTCCGGCTTGCCCGACCACACCGTTTGCGGCGCGTGCTGCAGCGCGCGGCCGTAGGAGAACGACAGGTTCCAGGGCAGGGGTCCGGCCCGGTGCATGGCGTCGAGATGCGCGGTCGCCTCTTCGTCCGACTGGCCGCCGGATAAGAATGCGATGCCGGGGACAGCGGCCGGCACACTCGCTTTGAGCATGCGCAAGGTTTTTTCCGCCACTTCGTCGACCGACGCGCGCTTGCCCGATTTCTTGCCGGGCACGATCATGTTGGGCTTGAGCACCATGCCTTCGAGCGCGACGCGGTTCAAAAACAGCGTGTGGAAAGTCTCTTTGAGCACCCACTGGGTGACTTCGGCGCAGCGGTCGATGTCGTGGCTGCCGTCCATCAGCACTTCGGGCTCGACGATGGGCACGATGGTTTCGTCCTGGCAGAGCGCCGCGTAGCGCGCCAGCGCCTGCGCATTGGTGGCGACGGCGGCGTAGCTCGGCATGCCGTGGCGCTCGCCGATGTCGATCACCGCGCGCCATTTGGCGAACTTGGCGCCGAGCCCGCGATACTCGACGAGCCGCTCGCGCAGGCCATCGAGGCCTTCGGTGATGACTTCTCCCGGACAGAACGGCAGTGGCTTGGTGCCCTTATCGACCTTGATGCCCGGGAGTGAGCCGGCCTTTTCGATCAGCTTGACCAGTGGCGTGCCGTCCTTGGCGTTCTGCCGGATGGTCTCGTCGTAGAGGATGACGCCGGCAATGTATTTCGACATCGCCTCGTTCGAGCGGAATAGGAGCTCGCGATAGTCGCGCCGGTTATCCGGCGTCGACGGCACGCCGATGGCGTCGAAGCGCTTGGCGATGGTGCCGCTCGATTCGTCGGCCGCCAGGATGCCGCGGCCCGGCGCCGTCATCGCGTCGGCGACTTTGTTCAGTTCGGTCAGATACATCGGCGGTATCCTCGTTAGATATCTAGTGAATACCGAAATTCAACTCGCCTTGCAAATTGGCGTTTGGCGTTAGGACGAGAAGATGCTCTATATAAGCGACTTTTTTCTCGCCAATAAACCCAGATGCTGCAATTCCGCTTCCGAGAGTTCCAATACCCAGTCGGGGGGCGGCAATTCCAGAATTTTCCGCCAAGCGTACTCGTGCGCATCGTAACTATTTCGTCCGTAAATCAATTTCATGAGTAAATCAAAATTATGCCGGTAGATTTTGTAGGAGAGGATAAATGTCGCTACCCAAATTGTCAGCGGAATCCAGCCGAACATAACGTCGTGGATGCTGGCCTTATAAGGCGGCTGCAAGATTTGGAAGACGCCGATCGAAAGCAGTAGACAGACGACGGATACCGAGGCGAAAGTAATGAAATGCATACTCCAGAATTTGTGTGTTGAGCGAAGGCGCAAGATTTTCAGTGCGAACTCTGCAGGGGACGGGTTCTGGTAGATCGTTTCGGGCCGGTCATCCCTGAGTATGTTCATCTCGTAGCGTCTTCGAAAGTGGGCGAGCGATCGTTCCCAGCCTTTGAACTTTTTTAAGTATTCGGGGCAGTCACTTAGCAGCAAAAATTCCAGTACCTTCAGATACCCGACTATCCTTGCAATAGTTTTTGCTTTGTCGAAAAAAATCCACCACGAGGGCAATATAATCAAAAGGGGAGACAAGAAAATTGCCGGAAAGTTCTCCAGCAGAGATTGTACGTCATCGCGATGAAGCAAACCCAAAAACACTCCAATTGCCGTGATCGAGAATAAAAAATACTGGAGTTGGCACCGTTTGAGGAATTCCTGCTCGGATCTCAGGGATATCCATTCTGCTTTGATCATGCCTACTATCGTTTCGCGGTCTTCGCGTGTCATCTTGGCCTCGATAAACAACGCTCGCATAACTTGGACGAGTTATCTCATGCAACTATAGGAAAAAA
>JASHXZ010000228.1 GCA_030043285.1 Xanthobacteraceae bacterium
GCTGACCTCGATGGCGCGGTTCATCGCCATGAACATTTGCGTCGAGCCGACCGAGATGCCCTGCACGTTGGCGCGGCGGGCGAAGATCAGGCCCGGATTGAGTTCGCTGGCGCCCCCGCTCAGGCCGCCGATCAGCGTGATCTTGCCGCCAACGCGGATAGCGTGAAACGAGCGTGTCAAGGTCGCGGCGCCACCGACTTCGACGACGTGATCGACGCCGCGGCCGCCGGTGAAGGCCACCGCCGCCTTCTCCCAGTCTGGATTGGTCTTGTAGTTGATGCCGTGCGCGGCGCCGAGCGCCTTGGCGCGCTGCAGCTTCTCGTCACTCGACGAGGTGATGATGGCGGCGATACCCATGGCGCGGGCGAATTGCAGGCCGAAGATCGACACGCCGCCGGTGCCCTGCAACAGCACGGTGTCGCCGGCCTTGAGCTTGGCGTGCTCGATCATAGCATGCCACACTGTGACGGCCGCGCACGGCAAGGTCGCGCCTTCCTCGAGCGACAGATGCGCCGGAATTTTCACGACGCCGTCCTCTTCGAGCAGCGCGTATTCGGCGAGCATGCCGTCGATGCCGCCGCCGAGCGCGCTGGCATGGGCGTCGGGCGCCGGCTCGCCGCCGGGCCAGCGCTGGAAGAAGTTGCCGGCGACGCGGTCGCCCGCTTTGAAGCGGACGACGCCCGGCCCGACTTCCACAACTTCGCCGGCGCCGTCGGACAGCGGAATAACGTTGTCGCGCACCGGCATGCGGTAGGAGCCGCGCACGATGCCGAGGTCGCGGAAATTGAGCGAGCACGCGCACACCCGCACCAGCACCTGGCGGTGTGCCGGTTTCGGCGGATCGGGCCGCTCGACGCGCGCCAGCGCCTCGATGCCGGCGCCGCCCTTGGGTAATTGGTAAGCTCGCATGTCTGTCCCTCGTCTATTTGTGCAACGATTAGCAGTGGCCGTCCGTATTTTTCCGGTCGCTTGGCGCCTTCTGATCACGGCTGGATTCCACCTGCGATTTGGTCCACCCGATCGTCTGCTGACTTCGCTGTTAACGCAACGAGGGCGGCAAACGGCCGCCCTCGTTCGGCTTGAAGCGCGAGGCCGCGGCGCCGCGCTATTTGTTGACGAGCGCGGCGGCGGCCGTGCACACCGCCTCGTCCTGCGAGCCGGTGCCGCCTGAGCAGCCGACCGCGCCGATGATCTTGCCGTTCTCGACCAGCGGGATGCCGCCGCGCGAGGCGATGACGTCGTCGAGCGTGATGAGGTAGTTGAGGCCGGCCTTTGTCACGCCCTCTTCGAACGCCTTGGTCGGCCGGCGATAACGAGCCGCGACGCGCGCCTTGTGCTGGGCAATCGAGATCGAAGCGAACTGCGCGTTATCCATGCGGCCGAAGGCTTTCAGGTCGCCATGGGGATCGACGACCGCGACGTTCATGTCCCAGCCGCGCTTCTTGGCCTCGGCGACGGCGGCCGCGATCAAGGCCTGCGCACGATCCATGGAGATCGGCGGACCGTAGGGCGTCGCAAACGGCATCTTGTCCGGAATGGCATCGAGGTTCGGCGCCTGGGCGTAGGCCTGGCCGGCCGCAAGCATCCCACCCGCCAGCAATGCGGCGGCAAACACACGCAACGTCATCGGTTTTCTCCCTGAAAGCGCGGCATCGTCGGCCGCCGCGGCGATCCTAACCAAAACGAGCAGGGCGCGCCAGCTTCGCGCGCCGGGCCGCGTGTCATTGCGAGGAGCGGAGCGACGAAGCAAGACCCGCCGCATTTACCGCGCCGGCGAGCGCGACAGATTCTTCTCGTCAAGCTCGGCGAGATAATCGCGCCAATATCGGTCGCGGTTGCTGCCGAGCTCGTGCAGATAGTCCCAGCTGAAAATGCCGGTCGAGTGCATGTCGTCGAACAGGAGCCGCACCGCGTAATTGCCGATCGGATGCAGTTCGAGGATGCGCACGTCCGCTTTGCCGGCGACCGTCCGCCGCTCGCTCGCCGAATGGCCCTGGACCTCGGCGCTCGGGCTGCGCACCCGCAAATACTCGGCGGCAAGCTCAAAGGTCTCGCCGTCGTCGAAGGCCACGCTGAGCGCCTTGCGATCCTTGTGCAGCCGCAACTCGGTTGGCCAGGGTTTTTGCGCCATCGCCAACGTGCTTCCTCATCTGCCGCAAACGGCCGGGCGGGGGGTCCTCAATCCAGCGAGATGTGAGCGTCGAGAATGACTTTTTTCCATTTCTCGTATTCCGACCGCGTGAACGCCGCGCCCTCGGCCACATTGGTGCCGCGCGGCGTGAGGCCGAATTTGGCGAATGCCTTTTTCAAATCGTCGTCCTGCAACGCCTTGGCGATGCCGCGGTTGAGCGTTTCCAAAACATCCGGCGGCAGTTTCGCCGGCGCATAGGCTCCGAGCCAGAGATCGATCTGGAAACCCGGCAAGCCGGCTTGCTCCATGGTCGGAATGTCCGGATAGACGTCCGGCCGCTTGGCGCCGGTGGTGGCGACTGCGATGACGCTGCCCTTCGAGGTGAACGGCAACGCGCCGGCGATGCTGGAAAACTCCATCTGGATCTTGCCGCTCATGAGATCGATGAAGGACGGGCCGATACCCTTGTAGGGAACATGCGTCGCCTCGATGCCGGTGCGCGCCTTCCACATCTCGCCGGCGAGGTGCGGCGTGGTGCCGACGCCAGCGGAGCCGTAATTGAGCTTGCCCGGATTGGCTTTGCCGTAGGCGACCAGCTCGGCGTAAGTCTTGATGCCGAGCTGCGGGGTGATGACCAGGACTTCGGGCGACGTGTTGACGATCGAGACCGTGACCAGATCCTTGAACACATCGTATGGCATCGATTTCTGCAGCGTCGGATTGGCAACGATGCTGGGATCGATCAGCACGATGTTGTAGCCGTCGGGCGCCGAATGGGCGACGTAATCGACGCCGACGATGCCGCCGGCGCCGGCCCGGTTTTCAGGAATGACCGGCTGGCCCAAGACTTCGCCGAGTTTCTGGGCCAGCA
>JASHXZ010000113.1 GCA_030043285.1 Xanthobacteraceae bacterium
ACGGTCATGATGCTGCCATCCGCCCTGCTGCTCGGCGTGCAACAACTCCTCACACCCGCCGCCATCGACAATGTTCCGGTCCTCAATATCGAGCCGGTGTGCCAGGGCATCGCCCAGCAAGGCGGCAGCTCGTATCATGATTCCGAAGTCGCCAAGGAAAAGCAGGACTGCCTGAAAACCGAGAAGGAAGTTCGCGACGAGCTGGTCAAGCAGTGGTCGAGCTTTCCCGCTTCCGACAAGAGCGCCTGCATCAGAGAAGCGACCATGGGCGGCGATTCGAGCTACACCGAGCTCCTGACCTGCCTCGAAATGGCGCGCGACGTGCGCAATCTGCCCAACGAGTCGCATGCGCCCACCATCGCTCCGCCATCGGCCGGATCGCAGCGCTAGCGAAGCTGCCGCACGCTCGGCTCATGTTTGGCGGAGCGCGGCCAGGGCGGCCTCCACGGTCGCATAGGCGTGGTCGTCCGCAAGGCCGTAACGCCGCAGATCGTTGAGCACGCCCTCGAAGGTCGCCACCGTCGAGAAAGCGATGTTGCGCCTGGCAAGCTCGTTTCTGACTTCCAGCAGCATCTTGGCCGCCGTGTAGTCGATGTTGTCGATCCCCGAAGCATCGAGGACCACGGCGCGGATCGGCTGCTCCGTAGCCGATACCAGGTGAAGTATCTGCTGCATGAACAGGTTGGCATTGGCATAAAACAGGTCGGCCTCGAAGCGGTAGACGAGCAGGCCGGGGGCGGCGACGCGATTCGGTTGCGCCGGAATCGATTCCAGGCGACCGGCATCGTCCCTGACGAGAACGCGAGTCCGCGGCCGATAGCCATGGCGTACGTGAGCGATCAGCGAGAGGATGACCGCAACGGCGATGCCGTACATCACCGAGAGGATCACCACCGCCGCAGCCACCAGAAGCGCGATCCAAAACTCATCGCGCTGCAGCCGCAACAGCTCGCGCATGCCCTTCAGGTCGATCAGCTTCACGCCGATCATGAACACGATGGCTGAGAGCACGGCATTGGGCAGGAAGCCGAGCGGCCGCGTGAGAAACAGCAGCACGAGGAGCACCACAGCCGCGGTCGCAAGATGGGCCAACTGGCTGCGGCCGCCTGCTTCGTCGACCATCTCGGTCTTGGTCGGGCTGCCGTTGACCACGAACGTGCCGGTGAGCCCGGCGGCGGCGTTTGCCGCGGCCAGACCGACCAGATCGAGGTTCCCGGTGAACTGTTCGTCGTAGCGCAGCGCATAGGCGCGCGCGGTGGCAGCGCTCTGGGCGATGATGACGAGGAAACACGAGACCGCACAGGCCAGGACATGCTGAATGCCGGTGACGTGAAGCGGCGGCAGCGCGAATGACGGCAGGCCGCTCGGAACGTTGCCGATCGTGGCAATCCCTTTTCCGGCGAAATCGAATGCCGCGCTGAAAGCAATCGCGCCGATGACGGCAATCAGGGCGCCGGGGATACGCGGCGCCAAGCGGTCGGCAAGCAAAATCGCAGCGAGAACGGCGACGGAAATCGCCAGCGTCGGAACATGGGTCGAAGGAAGCCGCATCAGCGCCGAAGCGATTTGCGCAAGCGCGTTATGGCCTTCCCTGGACAGGCCGACGAGCCCCGCCAGTTCGCCGCCGGCGACCTGCACGCCTACCCCGGTCAGAAAGCCGATCAAAGCGCTGCGCGACAGGAAATCGGCAAGAAATCCGAACCTGAATACGCGAGCGAGCAGCAACATCCCCGCTACCGCCAAAGCGACCAGGCTTGTCAGAGCGACATATTCGGGCGAGCCGATGGCGGCCACCGCAACCAACATCGAGGCGAGTATCGCGGCCGTCGCCGAATCCGCGGCCACGACCAAATGACGGGAGCCGCCGAGCACGGCAAACGCGACGATCGGCAGCAGCAGCGTATAAAGCCCCGTCACCAGCGGCGTGCCGGCGATCTTGGTGTAGCCCATCACCTCCGGTATGCCGAGCGCCGCAAGCGTGATGCCGGCGACAACATCCGGCACCAATCTGTTGCGGTCGAACGGCAACAAGCCGCGCAGCAGCGGCAAGGTGGGTGCCGAAATGGAAATTTGCCGTCTCACCGTGACGCAGCCAGCTCCATTCCGCTGTTCCTGATCGCCTCGGCGGCGCGCGCCGAGGCAAGACATGCAATCAGCCGTTTCGCAGCTTCGATCTGTTGCGAGCCGGCGACAACGGCCGCCGAAAACGTCTGCACGAACTGAATCTCGGCCGCGATGGGGCCGGCGAAGTCGACGCCTGTTGCGTGCATGATTTCGCTGACCGGCATGACGGCAAGGTCGACCTCGCCGGCGGCGACCATGCGGGTTGCATCACTGCCGCGCGGCGCCATCTTCATGCTCACCTTCTCGGCGATGCCGAGCCGCGGAAACAGCTCGGTCTGAAGCCAGATGCCGCTGGTGCTGGCGGGCATCGCAACAATTTTGGCGCCGAGCATAACCCGCTTGAAAGCTTCGACGGTGCTCACGTCGGGCTTCGCGGCGCCGGCGCGCACCGCAACGCCGAGCGGGACCTGCGCGAGATCCAGATCCGTTCCGGCAACAATTCGCTGCGCTGTG
>JASHXZ010000229.1 GCA_030043285.1 Xanthobacteraceae bacterium
GCGCGGCCACATTCAACGTCGGCAAAACCGCGATCAGCCAAAGCGCAACCAGAATGCCGGTCGCCGACGTCGACCACGGCAGCGACACCGCGACGGCAACGGCGAGCCAATCGGCTGCCAAGGCGAATGTTTTAACGTCGGGGATGCTCGCTCGCAGAGCGGCGCTCATGGCGAGGAAGAGTCCCAATGGTCATCGCCGCGCAGCGGTGTGGTCAGCACCGTCGACCGCCGCACGCCGCCGGACAGGCGAAAATTGTTGAAGAACTTTTGCACGAAATTGCCGTTCTTCCGGCGCGCCGCGCCGCTGCGGTAATGCTCCGGATGGATGACGTCGAACATCGCAGTCGTCGGCGTGCGCGAACGCGCCAGGAAATCCTGGTGAGCGCGTGAACCGCGTTTCACATAGAAAATCGTATTCTGCTTGTAGAAAAAGGCGATGTCGGGCGCCGACCAGATCAGCGGCCGCAACGCATCGAACGCGTCGTAGCCGTTGGCGGCAAACTTGGCGGCCCAATACGACTGCCATTGCTCGTTGACGTGGGCGCGCTGCCAGCCCTGGAACGGAATGGCCGCGCCGAACAGCACCACATCGGCCAGCGCGCACAAATCAGACACCAGGCTCGGCGCACGCTCAACCGGCAGATGCTCGCCGACCTCCAACGAAATCGCCAGATCGAACCGTTCGGCATTGCCAAGCGCCCGGTGCAGCGCCGCAACATCAAGCGGCACGTTCAGATCGCAGCCGGCAAAACAAGCCGCCGGAATCATCAGCTGGTTCCGATCGACGTAATCGCCGTCGACGCCGGCGATCCGCTTGACGCCGCGATCCGCAAACGGCTTCAGCCAGGCGCCGATGCCGCAGCCGACATCGATCACCGAGCGCGCCGGATAAACCTCCAGGATCTTCGGCACCGTCGCCACCGCCGAGCCCGACGAGGTGTCGCGGATGTACGCGAAGAACTTGGGTGAATAGACATTCGTGTTCATAGTGGACTTGTGGATTTGCAGACTTGGCAGATTTGCAGACTTGGCAGATTTGGCAGATTTGGCGGACTTGGTTCCCGGGCGGGCGAGATTACAGGCGATCGCGATTTAAATCCAACCTTCCAACGACGGCACAAAATCCCTACGATGGGTGCCGCAATTGCGACGCAGAAAAGGTCCGCATGCTCGAGTCGGTGAAGAAAACCCGCGCCTACCGCATCTATCGGGGCAGCCTGATCTACGACACGGTCCGCAGCCACGGCAAGGTGGTCAAGCGCGCGATGCGGCTGCCGCGCTATCTTGGATCGCAGTACCAGTGCCCGATCTGCGGAACCGGGCTGCGCGCCTTCAAGCCGATCGGCAAGTCGTATTGGCGCGACACCGAAAAGTTCGGCACCATTCATCCGGCGAGCGCGCTCGAAACCTTCAACGTCGCGGCGCTCTATTGCCCGCGCTGCGACGCCTCCGATCGCGAGCGGCTGACCGCGGTTTATCTCGAGCGCGCGTTCGCCGCGCTCGACTCGAACCGCTCCTACCGGCTGATCGAGTTCGCCCCCAACGAAGCGCTGCCGAAATGGCTCAAGCGCTTTGCCTTCATCGCCTACCGGAGCGCCGACCTCAACCGCAAGACCGTCGACGAGCGCATCGATCTCACCGCGATGGACCGCTACGCCGATGCCTCGGTCGACATTATTCTCTGCTCGCACGTGCTCGAGCACATCCCCGAAGACCGCAAGGCGATGGCCGAAATCCGCCGCGTGCTCAAGCCGGACGGCTTTGCCATCCTGCTGGTGCCGCTGGTGATCGGCGTCGACGAGACCCACGAGGATCCGAGCTTCGACACCAACGAGGCGCTGCGCTGGAAATATTTTGGCATGGGCGATCACGTCCGCCAATACGGCAAGCGCGATTTCATCGCTCGTCTGGAAGCCGCCGGCCTGCAAATCGAGCAACTCGACATCGACTATTTCGGCGCCGAGGTTTTCCGCCGCGCCGGCATCGCCGACAATTCGGTGCTCTACGTCGCGCGCCCGCGCTAGCGCATGATGATTTTAGGTCGAGCGACCCGCTCGTCATTGCGAGCGAAGCGAAGCAATCCAGTGCGGCGTCGCCGTTCTGAATTGCTTCGTCGCTTCGCTCCTCGCAATGACGAGATACTGAATCGAGCTAACTTCATCATGCTCTAGCGAGCGCTATTTGGAGCACGTTCCGCTGTAATCGAATCGAGCTCCTTCATTCGTGATTGCCGGGCTTGACCCGGCAATCCATGCTGCGTTGAAGCCGTATGGATGCGTGGGTCAAGCCCGGGCATGACGGGAACGTGGTGCTATCTGAGCGATATACGCTTTAGGTCTTCACGAATCGTCATTGCGAGCCAACGGGTCCGGCCCGAAGCGGCCGGCCCGATGACAAGCTCCGCGAAGCAATCCAGTGCGGCGTCGCCGTTCTGGATTGCTTCGTCGCTTCGCTCCTCGCAATGACGCCCTACTCACGCTGCACAATTTTTTATTTGTAAAACTCACGCCTTCGGTTGTAACATTCCGGCGCATAATCTAAGATCGTAGGCGCTTTTGGTCACTAACGGTGCAACGCACTTTCTTTCAATGGGGCCTAACGAATGAGCGTCATCGAGACCCGTCTGTTCCGCTATTTTGTGGCGGTCGCCGAGGAGCTGCATTTCACCCAGGCCGCCTTGCGCCTCGGCATCTCGCCGCCGACGCTCACCCAGCAAATCCAGAAACTTGAAAGCCAGCTCGGCGTCAAGCTGCTGAGACGAAAAGGCAACACCAAAGTCGTCATCACCCAGGCAGGCCAGCGCTTTTTGATCGGCGCGCGCGAGACCTTGCGCCAGGCCGAACAGTCAGCGATGCAGGCCCGGCAGGCTGGCCGCGGTGAGTTGGGCCGACTTCAACTCGGCTTCGTCACCCCGCTGTTCGGCGCGGGCTTGCTGGAGACCTGGATCGGCGCGTTCGAGCGAGCCCATCCGGCGATCGAGATTAGCATGCGCAAGCTGGCGTCGATGGCGCAGATTAGCGGAGTCGCGCGCAACGAGCTGGATGCCGGTTTCGCGCGCATGCCAAACAAATATCCGCCGGGCGTCCGCGGCTTTGAAATCTATCGCCAGCCTCTGGTGCTGGCGTTCCCGAGCAAGCATCCTCTGGCGCAGCGCAAGGACATCAGTCCCGCGATGCTCAGGTGCGAGGCGTTTGTCAGTGTCGCGCCTGAGTTTGACATGGGGTTCGCCGGCTATACCGAAACCATCGCCCGCATCGGCAGGTTCATCCCGCGCGTGGTCCGGCGTGACAATGATTTCATCTCGGTACTTGGGTATGTCGCCCGCGGCTACGGCATTGCGGTCGTGCCGGAGCTTATGAAAACCATAACCAATCCCAACGTCGTCTTCCGCAACATCGCGGCCGATCCGGCGCCCCGGACATCGATTGCTTTCGTCTATGCCAGCGACCCGTCGCCGTCCCTCAAGTTGCTGATCCAGCACATGCAGCGTCACGCGCTCCGCAATGGTGGCAAGGGCGCCGCTCCGCCTTATCATCAGGATCGCATCATCATACCAAGCGCCCTCAATCTTGACCCTCATCCTGAGGTGCGCGCCAAAGGCGCGCCTCGAAGGATGCAGGCCGCGGCGCTGGGGCCTCGCCCTTCGAGGCTCGGCGCTTCGCGCCGAGCACCTCAGGGTGAGGAAATGAGTCAGCGATAAGAGCTGCCAGTATGAATCTCGTTCGCCGCAGGTTTTTGTCGCTTGCGACCGGCGCCGGGGCATGGCCGCTCGTTTCACGTTCTGCAACAGCGGACTCGCCTGCCCCGCGGCCCATCCATATCGTGGTCGCTTTTCTGCCGCGGGGGCCCGGCGATATTGCCGCGCGGCTGATCGCATCGTCGCTGCAGCAAAGATTGGCTCAATCGGTCGTCGTCGACAACCGGCCGGGCGCCAGCGGCAATATCGGCGCCGAAACCGTCGTCACGGCGCGGCCCGACGGCGCAACGCTGATACTGGCGAGTTCGGCGAATGCGATCAATGCGACGCTCTACAAGACTTTGCCGTTCGATTTCATCCGCGACATCGCCATGGTGGCGGGCATCATGCAAAGCCCGCTCGTGGTGGTGACCAATCCCGCTTTCGCGGTCAAAAATGTCGCGGAATTGATGCGCTATGCCAAGGCCAATCCCGGCAAGATCAATATGGCATCCAGCGGAAACGGCACGACCGCGCATCTGGCGGGCGAGCTGTTCCAGATGGCGGCCGGTGTGTCGATGGTGCACGTACCCTACCACAGCGACGCGCCAGCGTTAGCCGACCTGATGGCCGGCCGAACGCAGCTCATGTTCGCCAGCGTCGCCAGCTCGATCGGCTTTATCCGCGACGGGCGGCTGCGGGCACTCGCGGTCACCAGCTTGAACGCATCGCCGGTCTTGCCGGGGATTCCGCCGCTGGCCTCCTTCGTTCCCGGCTACGAGGTGATTGGGTGGTACGGCCTCGGCGCGCCCAAGGCAACGCCGGCAGAAACGATCGCGCTCCTCAACAAAGCCGTGAATGCAAGCCTCGCCGAGCCCGCCATCGCGAACCGCATGCGGGCGCTCGGCGCCGAGCCGATGATCATGAGCCCGCGCGAGCTCGACGCCTTCGTCGCCGCCGACACGGCCCGTTGGGCCAAGGCCGTCAAATTTTCCGGCGCGACGGTGGATTGATGTCAATCGTCATTGCGAGGAGCGAAGCGACGAAGCAATCCAGCACGGCGGCGCCGCACTGGATTGCTTCGCTTCGCTCGCAATGACGAGCGAGGCGATTGACCTAAAATCATCATGTTCCAGTCAGGCCTGGATTGAATACCGCCTTGCCGGAGCGCACCGCCAATTCACGCCGTCACGCTTGAAGGACAACTTGGCAGGCAAGACCTTCTGCACGCCAGTCGCGGTGCACCTCGCCCCTTAGTTCTCGGACCATCCGATCGATGACGGATGTGCCGAAGCCTTTGTGCGTGGGCTCATTTGCCGGGGGACCGCCGCTCTCGGTCCAGTGCAGGATGAGCCGCCCATGCTCCGCATGCGACCACGTCACTTCAACTTGCCCATTGGGCACGGACAGCGCGCCATACTTGGCTGCATTGGTCGACAGCTCGTGCAGGATCACTGCAACCGCCTGCGCCGCATTCGGCGGCAGCGACAAATGCGGCCCTTCAATTCGCGCACGCGGCACGCCGTCACGAAGGTAGGGCGCGAGTTCCTGCTTCGCGATGCGGGATAAGTCGGCTCCCGCCCAGCGCGACTTCACGAACAGCGCATGGACCTTGGCGAGCGCACCGATGCGCCCGTCAATGGCCTTTTTCAAACCGTCCACGGTGTCGGACTTGGAAAGATGTACGGTTGCTTGAACGGTCGCGAGAATGTTCTTGGTGCGGTGTTCGGCCTCCCCGGCCAAAGTGGAGACTTGCCGCTCGCTCCGCTTGCGCTCGGTGACATCTTGGAAGCAGTTGACCGCGCCAAGAACCTTGCCGCTGCGGTCCTTGAACGGGGTGATGTTAACGAGAGCAACAGCGCGCGAACCATCGGCGCGTTCGACCACGATCTCCCGGTTCTGCACGGCATCGCCGCTTTGCAGAACCTCGCCCATAGGGCAATCAGCATGCTCTATGTGGCCACCGTCGAGGTGGTACATGCGGTACGAGCCGCAGAAACGATCCGTGGGGTCATTGAGCCTCGGAGACCGGCCCCAAAGTTCCGCGGCGTGGCTATTGTAGTAAATGATAAGTCCGTCCGGATCGCAAACGTAAATGGCAACGGGCAGCAGATCGAAGAGCCGACCGACCACCGGCTGCTTGGGGTCAACTGTCGCGCGCTCGATACTCTGCGGCCGCTGGTCTAGAAAATCTTGAAGGCTTTCAGTAAACATCTCGCTGCGAGCGAGATATAGCCAGTGATCCTCAAGGTCGAGGTACGACTTCTTCAACGCCGGATCGGCGGTCGCTTGTGCTTTTGCCTGGGCGTCGGAGGCTCGCGCATGGCACTCTCGAACTCGCTCACTCATCTGTTGAAGCACGGCAGCGCTCTCCACGAAATAATCACCCGCCCACTATCATCCTATATGAGCGTGGCGCTGCCGGATAGCCTCGAAGGCCGAGATGCACGGTCGGATTTCCGATTGATCTCCTGCAAATAGCACCCGTAGCGCTAAGCGCAGCGGAGCCCCGGTGGTTTGGCCGGCTATGAAGACGTGGCCCGCCATTGCGGACCTTCGCCCAAACTACGCTTGGCCGGCGCCCCTTGACTTTTGAAAAACGTTTCCATATTCGTTGAAATATGGAAACGCCAAATGCCGTGGCCGCCTTGGCCGCGCTTGCCCAGGACAACCGCCTCGACATCTTCCGCCTGCTTGTTGAGGCCGGACCCGAGGGCATGGCCGCCGGCCAGGTCGCCGACAAGCTCGGCCTCGCCCCCAACACGCTGACATTCCATTTCGACCGGCTGCGCTTTGCCGGACTGGTCACCGTGCGCCGCGAGGGGCGCTCCATGATCTACGCGGCGCGCTTCGAGGCGATGAACGATCTTGTTTCCTTCCTCACCGAGAACTGTTGCCAAGGCTCACAAGAGAAATGTGCGCCCGCGGCGATCTGCAAACCGACAGGAGTCCGCCATGAAGCGGTTTCACGTGCACGTCGCCGTTGACGACCTGAAACGATCGATCGGCTTTTATTCGGCGCTGTTCGCTGCGGAGCCGTCCATCATCAAGACCGACTACGCCAAGTGGATGCTCGACGATCCGCGCGTGAATTTCGCCATCTCGACCCGCGGCCGGCAGCCCGGCCTCGATCATCTCGGCATCCAGGCCGAGAGCGGCGGCGAGCTCAAAGAGATTTACGCCCGGCTGCACCAGGCCGGCGGTGCCGTCACCGAACAGGGTCAAACCGCATGCTGCTACGCCAAGTCGGAAAAGTCGTGGATTAACGATCCCGCCGGCATCTCATGGGAAACGTTCCACACCACCGGCGAAAGCACCGACTACGGCGA
>JASHXZ010000230.1 GCA_030043285.1 Xanthobacteraceae bacterium
CGTCGGTCAGGCCGAGCCGCAGAAGGATACAGTCGAGGAATTGATCGCCGAAAGCGCGCTGTTCGAATCCGGCCGGCCGGTCATCGTCGTGCCCTATATCCAGAAAGCGCCGCTCAAGCTCGACCGGGTGATGGTGTGCTGGGACGGCAGCCGCGCTGCGACCCGGGCGATCGCCGACGCCATGCCGCTGCTTGAGCACGCCGGCACCGTCGAATTGGTGATCATCGCTAATGAGCCGGGCAAACAGGACGAGATTGCGGGCGCCGATATGGGCCAGCATCTCGCCCGTCACGGACTGAAGGTCGACGTCAAACGCATCAGCGGCGGCGACATCGATGTCGCCGACGCGCTGCTGTCGCACGCCGCCGATGCCAACATCGATTTCATGGTCATGGGTGGCTACGGCCATTCGCGGCTGCGCGAGTTCGTGCTCGGCGGCGTCACCCGCAGCATCCTGCGCTCGATGACCGTGCCGGCGTTGATGTCGCACTGAACCGCCGCACCGCCGCGGCACGCTGCCACGCTTGGCAATTATCTGGCCCGCTCGTCGTTGACGCGCGAATAGCGGGCGTGTCACGCTGTTCGTCGTTGGGTTGAACCGGCGGCCACAAGCCGGACGACAAGGTCTTTTGCCGCGGCAAGGGACCGTGGGGAACATGAGCGGGAGGATGGCCTGATGGCGATTGCCTCCGCATGAGCGCGCTGCCGTTGCGCGGCACGGCGGCCGCGCAGGGCGTGGCGCCGGCGCAACTGCTCGAAGTCGCGAACGTGACCATGCGCTTCGGCGGCATCGTTGCGCTGGATGGCGTCACATTCTCGGTTGCCGCCGGCCGGATCGCCGGGCTGATCGGGCCGAACGGCGCCGGCAAGACCACGCTGTTCAATTGTCTCAGCCGGCTTTACCGCCCGGCGCACGGCGACATCCGCCTCAACGGCCGCTCGCTCAACGACTGCGCGCCCTCCGATATCGCCCGCTTAGGTCTTGGCCGCACGTTTCAGAGCCCTACTCTTTTCGATTCGCTGTCGGTGCTCGACAACGTCAAGATCGGCGGCCATGCGCGCGGCCGCAACGGCCCGCTCACCGATGCGTTCACGCTGCCCGGCTCGCGCGGCGAAGAGCATGAGCTCGAGCGTACTGCGCGCGCCATGCTGGCGTTTGTCGAACTCGAGGGCGCGGCGTCGCGGCCGGCGGCGAGCCTGACGTTTGCCCAGCGCAAGCGCGTCGAGCTCGCCCGCGCGCTGGCGACAAAACCTTCGCTCATCCTGCTCGACGAGCCGGCAGGCGGCCTCAATCATGACGAAGTGGCGGCGCTCGGCACGCTCATTCGCTCGATCCGCGATCAGCTCGCGATCACCGTGCTGTTGGTCGAGCACCACATGGGCCTGGTGATGAGTCTCTCCGATCAGGTCGTGGTGCTCAATTTCGGCCGCGTCATTGCCGACGGCACGCCCGAGGCGGTGCGCGGCGTACCGGCCGTGACCGAGGCTTATCTGGGGACGCGGCACTGATGGCGCCGATCCTGCAACTGCACGCGGTCAAGGCCTTTTACGGCGCGTTCGAGGCGCTGCACGGCATTGACGTCGAGGTCGAGGACGGCGGCATGACCGTGCTGTTGGGCGCCAACGGCGCCGGCAAGACCACAACCTTGCGCGCGGTGTGCGGCATGGTGCGCAGCGAAGGCGATATCGTTTTTGCCGGCGAGGCGTTGCAGCGGCGCTCGACCGAACAGATCGCCGCCATGGGCGTCGCCCATGTGCCCGAAGGGCGCGGCACGTTTGTCGGCCTCACCGTCGAAGAGAACCTGCGCCTCGGTGCTTACTCGCGCGCCGGCAAGCCGCACGACGCCATGACGCGGATGTACGGCTATTTTCCGATTCTCGCCGATCGGCGGCGCCAGCAAGCCGGCGCACTCTCGGGCGGCGAGCAGCAGATGCTGGCGATCGCGCGCGCGCTGATGATGGCGCCGCGGCTTTTGGTGCTCGACGAGCCGTCGTTCGGATTGGCGCCACGCGTCGTCGAAGCCATCTTCGCCATCATCGATCGCATTCGCCGCGAGCAACGCGTCAGCGTGCTCCTGGTCGAGCAGAACGCCAGCCTGGCGCTGGAGCTCGCCGACCAGGCTTATCTGATCGAGACCGGTTACGTCGTCGCGTCCGGCAGCGCCAAGGCGCTGTCCGACGATCCGCAAATTCGCCGCTCCTATCTCGGTTACTGACGGGCGCCCAAAAAATGCACCTGTTCCTGCAGCAAGTATTTTCCGGGCTCGCCTCAGGCGCCATCTATGCGAGCCTGGCGCTGGCGCTGGTGATGATCTACCGCGCCACCGATCTGGTGAATTTCGCCCAAGGCGAGATGGCGATGTTTTCCACCTACATCGCCTGGATGCTGGTCAATGCGGCGGTACCGTTCTGGGCCGCCTTTGCGCTGACGCTCGTCATCTCGTTCATTGGCGGCATGATCATCGAGCGGGTCGTGATCCGGCCGGTGGAGAACGCACCGGTTCTGGCCGCGGTCGTCGTAACCATCGGATTGCTGCTGATCTTCAACGCGCTGGCGGGTTGGCTATTCACCTACACGCTGCAGGAGTTTCCGAGCCCATTTCCGGATCGGCCGCTGTTCGGCGCGCTGTTGACCTCGCGCGATCTCGGCGTCATCGCCGTGACGCTTGTCATGCTCGCTTTGTTGTTCGTGTTTTTCCGCTTCACCACGATCGGCTTGGCGATGCGGGCGGCGGCGCAAAATCCGGCATCGGCTCGGCTGTGCGGCATTCGCGTCGGCCGCATGCTCACGATCGGCTGGGGGCTGGCCGCGGCGATTGGCGCCACCGCCGGCATCATGGTGGCGCCGATCCTGTTCCTCGATCCCAACATGATGGGCGGCGTGCTGCTCTATGCCTTCACCGGCGCGCTTCTTGGCGGCATCACCAGCCCGGTCGGCGCCGTCATCGGCGGCTTGATCGTCGGCGTCACCGAAAATCTGGTCGGCACTTATTTGATTGCGAGCCAGCTCAAGCTGACGGTGGCGTTGATCTTGATCGTCATCGTGCTGGTATTCCGGCCGAACGGTCTGTTCGGCACCGCGATCGTGCGGCGGGTGTGATCATGAACGACGGCGCCAGCGCGATCGCTTCCGAAAAGTTCGTAGCCGACGGCGATGCGCGCGTGCGCATCGGTACGTGGCGGCGGTTTGCCGTCGTTGGTTTGATCGTGCTGGCGGCCGCGCTGCCGTTCGGCCTGAGCAATTACCAGGTGTTCGAACTCACCCAGGTGATGATCTACGCCATCGCCGTGCTCGGGCTCAACATCCTGACCGGCTATAACGGCCAGATCTCGCTCGGCCACGGCGGCTTCTTTGCCGCCGGCGCCTATACGGCCGCGGTGCTGATGCATCGCTATGGCGTGCCGTATTGGGCAACGCTGCCGCCGGCCGCCCTGGTGGGGTTCGCGCTCGGCCTGTTGTTCGGGCTGCCGGCGTTGCGCTTCGAGGGTCCGTATCTGGCGCTGGTGACGCTCGCCATGGCGGTGGCGACCCCACAGACGCTGAAATATTTTTCCTGGACCGGCGGCAATCAGGGTCTCAATCTCGCCAAGCCGGCGGCGCCGCCCGGGCTCGGCATCGACCGCGACCGCTGGCTCTATCTGTTCGTCTTCGTCATTTTGTTGCTCGCCATCCGCATTGCCGCCAACCTGCTCAACGGCCGGACCGGCCGGGCCTGGATGGCGATCCGCGACCATCCGATCGCCGCGGCGGCGATGGGCATCGACACCGCACGCTACAAGACCTTGGCGTTCGGCACCTCGACGTTGTTCACCGCCGTCGCCGGTGCGCTTTCGGCAATCGTTGTCGGCTTCGTCGCACCGGAGAGTTTCAGCCTGTTCCTGTCGGTATCGTTCCTGGTAGGCTCGGCGGTCGGCGGCATCGCGACTATCGCAGGCGGGATCATCGGCGGCTTTTTCATCGAGTTCGTGCCGAACTTCGCCAACGATATTTCGGACGCCGCGCCATGGGCGATCTACGGACTGGCGATGCTGTTGTTCATGTACGCGATGCCGCGCGGCGTGGTCGGCTCGTTCGGTCCGCTTGTCGCCTGGCTGCGCGCACGATCAGGCCGCGCTGCGGCGGTTTCAGAAGTCTCTGCACTATCGACCAACGCAAAACCGCGACAAACAAGCCAAGGGAGGTTGGAATGACAGTGAAGCACACTATGTTGGCCGGCCTGTCGGCGGTCGGCCTCATCGTTGCCGGCGGATTGGCCTACGCGGCCGGTCAATACGGCCCGGGCGCCACCGACACCGAGATCAAGATCGGCAACACCATGCCGTACAGCGGCCCGGCGTCGTCCTATGGCATCATCGGCAAGGTCGACGCCGCCTATTTCGCCATGATCAACGCCCAAGGCGGCATCAACGGCCGCAAGGTCAACTTCATCAGCCGCGACGACAGCTATAGCCCGCCGAAGACCGTCGAGCTGGTGCGCCAGATGGTCGAGCAGGACAAAGTGCTCCTGATATTCAACTCGCTCGGCACGCCGCCCAACATGGCGATTCACGGCTACCTCAACGACAACAAGGTGCCGCAGCTGTTCCCCGCCACCGGCGCCGATCAATGGAACGACCCCAAGCACTTTCCGTGGACCATGCTGTGGCTGCCGAGTTACTCAACCGAGTCGCACATCTATGCGCGTTACATTCTGAAGAACCTGCCGAACGCCAAGATCGCCGTGCTCTATCAGAACGACGATTACGGCAAGGACTATCTCAACGGCCTGCGCGACGGCTTGGGCGCCAAGGCCAACATGATCGTCGCCACCCAATCCTACGAAACCAGCGATCCGACCGTCGATTCCCAGATCGTCGCGCTGCAGGCGAGCGGCGCTGACGTGCTGCTGATCGCCGCCATTCCCAAATTCGCCGCGCAGGCGATCCGCAAGGTCTACGACATCGGCTGGAAGCCGACGGAGTTCCTCAACTCGGTGGCCAATGGCGTCGGCACGACCATGAAGGGCGCGGGACTTGAAAAAGGCGTCGGCGTCATCTCCGCCGCGTTCTTCAAAGATCCCACCGATCCGCAGTGGCAGAACACCCCCGAGTACAAGGAGTGGCTCGCTTTCATGAATAAGTCAGGGCTGTCGGCCAATGTCACCGACAACCAATCCGTGGTCGCTTACTCGTTCGTGCAGACGATGGTCGCGGTGCTCAAAGCTTGCGGCAACGACCTCACGCGCGAGAACGTGATGAAACAGGCGGCGAGTTTGCATCAATTGAAACTGCCGATGCTGCTGCCCGGCATCACGCTGTCGACCAGCGCCGACGACTTCAACCCGATCAAGCAGATGCAGCTTGAAAAATTCGACGGCAAGACCTGGAACCTGTTCGGCGAAGTGGTCTCGGCTTCCGGCAGTTAATCGGCCGGCATCGCCGTCTGCACGACGAGGCCGCGGGCGCGCGCATCGGCAACGCCGAGCGCGCGCAGCGCGACGAGCGTCAGCGATTGAACGAGATCGCGCTCGCGGCCTGCCGCCTCGGGCGCGAGCGGACCGAGCAGACCCTCGACCAAAAGGCCGAGCAGCGCCGCCGTTTGGAGGCCGCTGTCTTGCTCCGGCAATTGGCCGCGCGCGGCCGCCGCCACGATCAGCGCAGCGAACTCCGCGGCGAGCGCCTGGCGAAACGTTGCCCGCACCGCATCCAGTTCGGCGTCCACCGGCTCGGCAATCGCCGCGTACAGCAAACGGCGCTGCCGCAGCGCGCGCGCCGCGAACGTCATGAGCGCGGCAGCGAGCGCGGAGGCCGGACCCGGCGCGGCCGCAGCGGCGCGGCGCAGCGCCGCGGTCTCGCTCTCGGAGATTTCGGCGAGGAGCGCGGCTACGAGGTCGGCTTTGCCGGGGAAATAGCGATAGACCGTGCCGGCGGCGATGCCGGCTTTGGCTGCGACCGGAACGATTTGCACCGCCGCCAAGCCGCCTTCGCCTGCCGCCGTCCGCGCCGCCGCAATGATTGCCTCACGCCGCGCCGCGAGGCGGCGGCTGACATTTTCGGTGCGGCGATACGGCATCGGCGAAATGGAATCAGCGGCCAGACGCAAACATGTGAACCACGATTCAACTGCCCCGACAATTGTGGGCCTTGCGTCGAATTAGCGTGGCCCTTTGGCGCCGCGTGCGGCTCTGGCATACGGAAGCAGGGAAAACGCCATACGGGAGACACGCTCATGATCGGCAGACTGCTTCTGCTCTCGGCCGTCACCGCGAGTTTTTTGGGCCTCGCCGGCGCGGCGCCGACCGCCGCGCAAGAGAATTATCCGACCCGGCCGATCAACATGATCGTGCCGCTTGCGCCGGGCGGCTCGACCGACGTGCTCGGCCGCATCATGGCGAAGGCGATGAGCCAAAACCTCGGCCAGCCGGTGGTGGTGGAAAATGTCTCCGGCGCTGCCGGCACCATCGGCGTCACCCGCGCCGAGCGCGCGTCGCCTGACGGCTACACCATCCTGTGGGGCATGTGGGGCACCAACGTGGCCAACGGCGCGATCTATAATCTCGGCTTCGACCTGCTCAACGACTTCGAGCCGATCGCGCTGGTCGCCACGCAGCCGTTTCTGATCGACGCGCGGAAAACCATGCCAGCCAACAACCTCAAGGAATTGGTGGCATGGCTCAAAGCCAACGGCGACAAGACCACGATGGGCACGTCCGGCGTCGGCAGCCCAAGCCATGTCGCCGGCGTGCTCATGGAGAACATGCTCGGCCTGCATTGGCAGATGGTGGCGTATCGCAGCGCCGGGTTGGCGACCAACGATCTTCTGGCCGGCATCACCGACCTTCAGCTCGATACGCCGGCGGTGTCGCTGCCGCATGTGCGCGCCGGCGCGTTGAAGGCTTACGCGGTGACCGCGCCGAAACGCATCGCCATCGCGCCCGAAATCCCGACCACCGACGAAGCCGGCATGCCGGGCTATTATTTCTTTTTCTGGCACGCGCTATGGGCGCCGAAAGGCACGCCAAAGCCGATCATCGCCAAGCTCAACGCCGCGGTGCAGGCCGGCCTCGCCGAGGAGCAGACGCGCCAGCGGCTGCTCGATCTGGGGCAGGACATCTATCCGCCCGAACAGCGCACGCCGGAAGCGCTGCACGCGTTTCAGAAAGCCGAAATCGAGAAGTGGTGGCCGATCATCAAGGCGGCCGGCATCAAGCCGCAGTAAACCTCTGCCCTGCGGCGGCAGGGTCGTTGGTCGATCACCGCCAGCGCACAGCTACTGCGGCTGCGGTTGTGACTGCGACGGCGACTGCGACGCCGGTTGTGACTGCGGCTGCGCCTGCTGCTGTTGCTGCAGCTCCCTTCGCCTCGCGGCCGAGTTGGCCAAGTGGCGGCCGGCGATGCAACCGGTCACGGCGCCGATAAAGGCGTGATGATGGGCATAATGCCCGGCTACGCCGCCGACGATCGCGCCTTTGATGCAGCCCCTCGCCTCGGCCGCACCGCTGTTGACGGCGATGCCGAGCGCCAGAACCGCGCAGGTGAGGATCGTTTTCATGCCGAAGTCCTCCATTATGGCTCTGCAATCCGCGGGCAGCGGCTTTGGTTCCCAGCGCCGGCACATGGGCTTGGAGCGTGCGCGCTCAACCGCCCCGCGCCGCAAGCGATTTGGCCCGGATCTTCGCCAGCGTCGTCGCCGGCGTGATCGCCTCAGGGTCGATCTTGAGACGGATGATCGCCGGCTTGCCGCTCGCCTGCGCGGCTTTGAATGCGTCGGCAAAATCCGCGGTGCGCTCGACTGAGGCGCCGAAGCCGCCGAAGGCGCGGGCGTAAGCGACAAAATCCGGATTGCGCAGCTCGGTGGCCGAAATGCGGCCGGGATACTCGCGCTCCTGATGCATGCGGATGGTGCCGTACAGCCCGTTATCGGCGATCAACACCGTGAATGGCAGATCGTATTGCACGGCGGTGGCGAATTCCTGGCCGTTCATCAGAAAGTCGCCGTCGCCGGCGACGCACACCACGGTGCGCTCGCGATAAAGCCGCTTCATCGCCACCGCGGCCGGCACGCCGAAACCCATGGAGCCGGCGGTCGGCGCCACGTGCTGGCCGAACCGGCGCATGCGGAAGAAGCGGTGAATCCAGGCCGCGTAATTACCGGCGCCGTTGCAGATGATGGCGTCAGCCGGCAGGTTGTCGCGCAGCCATACCATCACCGCGCCGAGATTGACGCTGCCCGGCTGCTCGGTCGGCTTTTCGGTCCATTCCAGATAATCGGCGTGCGCCGCTTCGGCCTGCGCCTTCACGGCACGCGGCAGCTGCAAAGTCTCGAGCGCCGCCGCGAACGCGGTCGGCGTCGCATGGATCGCGAGGTTCGGACTATAGACGCGGCCGAGCTCTTCGGCGCCGGGATGAATATGGATGAACGGCACCTGCGGCCGGGGAATGTCGAACAGCGTGTAGCTCTGCGACGGCAATTCGCCGAGCCGGCCGCCAAGCAGAATGACGAGATCGGCCGTCTTGATGCGCTCAAGCAATTTCGGATTGGGCCCAATGCCGAGATCACCGGCATAGCAGGGGTTGAGCGCATCAAACACATGGGCGCGGCGAAACGTGGTGGCGACCGGCAGCGCGTGTTTTTGTGCAAAGCGCCCGACCGCGTCGCTCGCCGCCTGCGACCAGCGGCTGCCGCCGAGCAGCATGATGGGCGAGCGCGCCGCCGCCAGCATCTCGGCGAACTTTTTCAGCTCCGCCGGACCGGGCGCGGTCTCGATCAGCGCGAATGGCGGCGCGTCGGCGACTGCGACCCGCTCGACCAGCATGTCCTCGGGGATGGAGACGACGACCGGCCCGGGCCGGCCATTCGCGGCAGTATGAAAGGCGCGCGACACGATCTCCGGCACCCGCGCCGGATCGTCGATCTCGGTCGTCCATTTGGTCATCGAGCCGAACACGGCGCGGTAGTCGAGTTCCTGAAACGCTTCGCGCTCGCGCATGTCGCGCGCCACCTGGCCGACGAACATCACAAGCGGCGTGGAATCCT
>JASHXZ010000231.1 GCA_030043285.1 Xanthobacteraceae bacterium
CGGCACGCACGGTTGCCGAGTTGACCGACGAGATCGCCCACGCCGCTGGCACGCTCGCCGACGCCGGCCCCGATCTCATCGTGTTCCACTGCACCCATACCTCGATGAAGGAAGGCGCCGACGGCGAGCGGCGCATCCTCGACCTCATTCGCAAGACTACCGGCATCGAGGCGCTGTCGACATCGAGCCTGGTCAACGACGCCCTGCACGCGCTCGGCCTGAAAAATCTCGTGGTGCTCAGCCCCTATATGTCGAATGCGCCGATCATTGCTTATCTGGGCGCCGCGGGTTTCAAGGTCGTGCGGGACGTCGCGCTGCAATGCAAGAGCGCCGCCGATTTCGAGGCGATCACGCCGGCGCGCTGGCTCGAGCTTGCCATGCAGAACGACATGCCCGAGGCCGACGGCATCTTTTTGAGCTGCACCAACACCACACAGATCGAGGCGGTGGCCGCCATCGAGCGCGAACTCGGCAAGCCGGTGGTCAACAGCAATCAGGCGGTGCTGTGGGGCTGCCTCAAACGGCTTAGCGCCAAGCTCGGTGGCACCCCGGACATATCCGATCTCGGCCGGCTGATGCGCCAGCTCGGCGCTTGAGCGGAGCCCAGCATGCGGACCGCCCTCGCCCGCCTGACCGCCACCCTGCTCGCCTGCCTCGTTCTGGCGCCGGCGGCACTGGCACAAAACTATCCGTCGCGGCAGATCCGGCTCGTCGTGCCGTTCGCCGCCGGCGGACCGGCCGACCTGCTCGCCCGCGTCATCGCCCAGGAGATGAGCAACGATCTCGGCCAGCAAGTGTTCGTCGACAATCGCCCCGGCGCCAACACCATCATCGGCGCCGAACTGGTGGCGAAGGCCGAGCCTGATGGCTACACGCTGTTGATGGCGATCGACGGCACGCTGGTGATGAATCCGTTCCTCTACAGCAAGCTGTCCTACGATCCGTTCAAGGATTTCGCACCGATCACGCTGATCGCCGACGTCCCCTCAGTGATCGAGGCCAACAACGCGGTGCCCGCGAGCAGCGTCCAACAGCTCATCGACCTGGAAAAGGCTAACCCCGGCAAGCTCAACATCGGCTACAGCACGCCGACCTCGCAGGTCACCGCCGCGCTTTTCAACATGCGTGCCGGCACTAAGCTGACGCTGGTGCCGTATCGCGGCGGCACCACTCAGGTCACTGGGCTTCTCGGCGGCGAGATTCAGCTCGGCCTGGAGAGCGTCAACGTGGCGCTGCCCTTCGCGCGTGCCGGCAAGTTGAAGATCCTCGCGCTGACCGGCGGCAAGCGCATCTCGCTGGCGCCGGAGATTCCGACCGTGGCCGAGACGCTGCCGGGCTTCGATCTCGGCATCTGGCAGAGCATCGTGGCGCCGGCGAAGACGCCGCCCGCCATCGTCGCCAAGCTGCACGACGAGATCACTGCCGTGCTAAGCCGCGAGACCGTGCGGCAGCGGCTCATCACCCAGGGCGTCGAGCCCGCGACCAGCAAATCGCCGGACGATTTTGCCGCCTTCATCCATGCGCAGGCGGAAGTGCGCCGCAAGGTGATCGAGGCCGTCGGATTGAAACTGGATTGATCGAGGCAGCTATGCGTTCTGTCGCGCTGGCGATTCTCTGCGCGCTGGCGCTTGGCGCGACGACCTCGGCCGGCGCAGCACAGGAGAGCGCGGACGCCACGAACTATCCGAGCCGGGCCATCCGCATGATCGTGCCGTTTCCGCCAGGCGGGCCGACCGATACGGTCGCGCGCATCGTCGGGCAGAAGATGTCGGAACATTGGCACGAGCCGGTCGTGATCGAGAACCGTGGCGGCGGCAATACCGCGATCGGCGCGGCGCTCGTGGCGAAATCGCCGCCCGACGGCTACACGCTCCTCGTCGCCATGGACGTCACCATGGTGATGAACCCACTGGTGATGAAGAACCTGCCCTACGAGCCGCTGCGCGATCTGGCGCCAGTGACGCTGCTCAATAAGAGCATTTCGCTCATCACCACACGGATCGATGGGCCAAAGACCATCGCGGACCTGATCGCCATGGCCAAGGCGCATCCGAACACGCTCAATATGGCCGCCGGCACGATCACGTCGCGCCTCGGCGCACTGGCGTTCGCCAAGGCGGCGGGTATCGACGTGGCGCTGGTGCCGTTCAAGGGCAGCGCCGAGATCACCCAGGGCCTGCTCACCGGCACGGTCGATTTCGCCTTCGACGGCATCTCTAACGCTTTACCGCTGATCCGCGCCGGCAAGTTTCGCGCGCTGGCCAAATACAGCGATCGGCCGTTGCCGATCTTGCCGGAGGTGCCGAGCCTTTCGGTCGCCGCCGACCTGCCCGATCTTGGCGAAAGCTCGACCTGGATCGCGCTCGTCGCTCCTGCCGCAACGCCCAAACCCGCGATCGACAAACTGGCGCGCGAGGTCGGTCGAATTTTTGCCGAGCCGGCGCTCGAAGCGCGGCTGCGCGACGCCGGCCTTTTTGCCGTGAGCAGCACGCCCGAGCAGCTCGAAAGTTTGATCCGCAGCGACAGCGCGCGCTGGAAAACGCTGATCTCGACCGGAATTGCCGACAAGATTTTGAACTAGCGATCTAGCCGCGGCCGCAGCCTTGTGGATTGTAGACCCGAACCGTCGACGCCGGGTGTCTTAACAGCGCCGACTGCGGCCGTACCGGGCGCGGCGCAAAATTGCCGCCGCAATTGGGGCAAACGCCGCGTAGTCTGTTCTCCGCACAATCGCGGCAGAATGTGCACTCGAACGTGCATATCATGGCGTCGGCAGCCGCCGGCGGTAAATCCTTATCGCAGCACTCGCAACTCGGGCGTAGTTCAAGCATCGGTCGCCTCTCTCATCCTGTCGATCGTTGCATTGGCTCGTTCAAACCCGCCGCGGGATGTGATCGTGGCGATCGTTCGTTCCGCCAACGTGTCGCCGCCTGCCAGCGTTGCTGCTGAAACGATTCGGCGGCGTGCCGCGCGGCTGCGACGATCTCTGCGGGCGCCGTCGCGGGCGAGCCGCTGGCGAAGGGCGGGGCCGGACAATACTCCAACTGCAGCTGGATCTGCTGGGCGACGGCGTCGCCGGCGAGCATCGCCGCCAGGGTGAGCGCGAAATCGAGGCCGGCGGTGCAGCCGCTCGCCGTCACTCGGTTGCGATCCACAACGACGCGGCGTTCGATCGGGGTGGCGCCGTAAAGCTGTAACAGCGGCAGGCTGAGCCAGTGCGTCGTGGCGCGGTAGCCTTCCAGCAAGCCGGCGGCACCGAGCAGCAGCGCCCCGGTGCAGACCGAAGTGACATATTCGGCCTGCACGGCTTGGCGCCGCAGGAAATCGAGCAAAACCTCGTCGTGCATGGCGTGGTGCTGGCCAGGCCCGCCCGGCACCACCACGACATCGAGCGTCGGACACGCGGCGCAGGTCGCCGTCGGAACGAGCATCAGCCCGCGGTCGCTGCGCACGGGGTCGAGCGTCCCGGCGACGACGTGGACGGTGGTCGCAGGCAGCCTGGAAAGCACTTCGTAAGGTTCGGTGAAGTCGATCTGCGTCAGGCCGGGGAACAACAGCATCCCGATCTGGCGCGCAGCCGCAGCACTGGCCGTCATGAGCGTGCTCCTTCTGGATCGTCATTGACGGCGCGGTTTTGCCGTGACAGGGCATTGGCAGCAATGTCATTATACCTGTTGTTTTCTGCCAATATTTCTGCCAATGCGCGGGAGCTTAGAAAATGGCGCGAGCCCAAGCGCAGCAGCGGCTGGTGGTGGTGCTGGCCTTCGAGAGTGCGCAGCTCCTTGACATTGCCGGCCCGCTGCAAACGTTTGCAAGCGCCAACGAGATCGCCAAGGACGGGCGCGACGCGCCATATCGGCTTGTTGTCGCCTCACGCCGCGGCGGCGTGGTGCGCACCTCATCCGGGCTGCCGCTCGTTACTGTTTCCATTGCGAGCTTGCGCGGTGCCCCGATCGACACGCTGATCGTCCCGGGCGGACCCGGCGTTCATGAGGCACTGAAAGATTCGCGCCTCGTCGCCTGGATCCGCGGCCAAGCGAACACCCGCCGCATCGCCTCGGTTTGCACCGGCTCGTTTCTGCTCGCACAAACCGGATTGCTCGCCGGCCGGCGCGCTACGACGCACTGGAAGTCGTGCGACCGCCTGCAGCAAAACCATCCCGAGATCGAAGTAGACCCCAACCCAATTTTCATTCGCGAGGGCCGCATCTGGACCTCGGCCGGCGTGACCGCTGGCATCGATCTCAGCCTGGCGCTGATCGACGAGGATCTCGGCCGTACGCTCGCCATGCAGGTGGCGCGTCATCTCGTGGTTTTTCTCAAACGCCCGGGCGGCCAATCGCAATTCAGCGCGCCACTCGAAGCCCAGGCCGCGGCCGCTGCCGGCAACGCGCCAAACCGGTTCGCGCCGCTGCACGGCTGGATCGCCGCGCATGTGGACAGCGATTTGCGGGTCGAGCGGCTCGCCGAGCAGGCCGGCATGAGCCCGCGCACCTTCGCCCGCGTCTATTCGGCCATGATGGGCGTAACGCCGGCCCGCATGGTGGAGAAAATCCGTATCGAAGCGGTGCGCCGCGCCCTTGAAGATACCGACTTGCCGATCAAAAAAATCGCGAGCGTGTGCGGGTTTCATCAAGAGGAACGCCTGCGCCGCGCCTTTGCCCGGCAGGTCGGCACGACGCCGGCAGAATATCGCCGCCGGTTCTGACGAGATTTTTAATCAGTAGGCCGCTGCCAAGAGCGCGCGCACGTCATCGGCGCTCGCCGGCCGCGGCGACACGATCTTGGCGGCGGCGATTTCGCCGGCGGCGAAATCGATCTTGCCGCGATCGAAACCGACGTCCCGCAGCCGCTGCGGGATTGGAAATTTTTGCAGCATCGCGCCGAGCGCGGCGGCCGGATCGTTGCTGCCGAGCGCTTCGCCAAGCCGCGCTTTCGCTTCGGTCGCCACCGCAAGATTGAAGCGCGTCACATGCGGCAGGATGATCGCGTGGGTCTCGGCGTGCGGCAGGCCGAGGCCGCCGAGCACGTGGGCGAGCTTGTGGTGCAGCCCTGTGCCGGCGGCGAGCACGGTGCCGGCGAGCCACGCG
>JASHXZ010000232.1 GCA_030043285.1 Xanthobacteraceae bacterium
GTGATCCGCGGCGCCATCCAGGCCGAGCGCGAGAATTACGACGTCTTCTTCATGAACCATTTTCAGGACGTCGGGCTCTATGACGCGCGTGCGTCGGTGAATATCCCGGTCCTTGGGCTGGGCGAGGCGACGCTGCTGCATGCCTGCACGATGGGCCGCAAGCTCGGCCTGCTTGCGATCAATCCCGCCTTCATTCCGGCTCATGCCGAGCAGATTCAGCGCTATGGGCTGCAACAACGCGTTGCCGGTATTCGCGCCATCAACGCCAATATCGCGGACTACATGGAGGCCTTCGCCGCGCCAGCCAAAAAGGCGGAGCTCTTGGCCCACTTCGAGAGCCAGGCGCGACGCCTGATCGATGCCGGCGCCGACATCATCGTGCCGACCGGCCGCATTCCGATGATGCTGTTCGGCGACGATCCGGGCGCCAACGTCGACGGCGCGCCGATCCTCAACGGCGTCACGGTGGTGATCAAAGCTGCCGAGATGGCGGTGAAGTTGAAGCGCCTCGGTTTCCCGGTCATAAGCCGGCATCCGCAGTCGGGTTTTGCTCTGCCGTCGCCGCAAACGCTTGCGGAATTTCTCAGCCACGGCTGAGGGAGCCGCTCGGCGACGATCAAACTCTAATTTGCTCGCAGCAACGGCCACGTCGCGCCGGGCTCGTCCGGCGGCACCGATGAGAGCAGAGCCTGCGTATGCGGATGCTGCGGGTTGCCGAAAACCTCCTCGACCGGCCCCTGTTCGACGATCTCGCCGCGATACATCACCAGCACGCGGCTGCACAGGTGACGGACCACCGACAGGTCGTGCGAGATGAACAGCATGGCAAAGCCGAGCTCGGCGCGCAGCCGCGCCAGCAGACTGAGCAGCTGCGCCTGGATCGACACGTCGAGCCCGGACACGATCTCGTCGGCGATCAAAACCTTTGGCACCCGGCACAGTGCGCGTGCGATGTTGATACGTTGGCGCTGGCCGCCCGACAATTGGCCGGGCAGCCGAGCGGCGATATCGGCCGGCATACCCATTTCGGCCAACAGTTCCTTGGTGCGCTTGAGCCGGTCCTCGGCGCTGGCGTGCCGGCTGCCCGCCTCCATGGCCTGGGTGACGATGCTGGCGATGGGCCGGCGCGGATTGAGCGCCGATTGCGGGTCCTGAAACACCATCTGCAGGCTCGCCGCGCGCCGGGTGCGGTTGCGCAGCGACGGCGTGGTCAAATCCGCGCCATCGAACACGATGCGCCCGCTCGACGGCTGTTCCAGTCCGACCAAAAGTCTGGCGATGGTGCTCTTGCCGCTGCCGCTTTCGCCGACCAGCGCGACAAACTCGTTTTCGGCGATGGTGAAACTGACGTCATTGACTGCCGCAACGGTTCGGGCGGCACCAAATAGTCCGCGGCTGATGGCAAAATGCTTGCTCAGGTTTTCGACGCGCAGGAGCGGCTGTTCGAGCAGGGCAGGCGGACCAAATGATCGCCCCGCAGTACTGATGCCGAACGTATCGGCAGCGCGGATACAGGTGACGGTGTGAACTGCTGTCACGGCGACTTGCGGCGGCTCCTCGCGGTGGCATTCGGCCGTCACCAGCGGACAGCGCGGCGCGAAGTGGCAGCCGGCGATATGCTGCAGTTGCACCAGGCTCGGCATCTGATCGGGCAGCACATAAAGCGTGCGGCGCTCGGCGCTCATCGCCGGATTGGCGAGCTGCAGGCAGCGCGTATAGGGATGCGCCGGCGTGGCGAACACGGTCCGCGCCGGACCGCTTTCGACGGCGCGCCCCGCATACATCACGATGACGTCGTCGCACAGCTGCGCGGCGAGCCGCAGGTCGTGGGTGATGAAAATCACTGCGGTGCCGTGCTGGCGCTGCATCTCGGCGATCAAGTGCAGGATCGGCGGATGCATGGTGACGTCGAGCGCGGTGGTCGGCTCGTCGGCGACGACGAGGCGCGGATTGCCGGCGAAGGCGAGTGCGATCAGCGCGCGCTGGCACATGCCGCCCGACAGCTGATGCGGGTACTGGGTCAACAGGTCCTCGGCGCGCGGCAGGTGCGCCGCCGTGAGCATGGCGATGGCGCGCTCGCGGCGCGCGTTGCGGCTTTTCAGTCCGAGCCGCGCAAGGTGCTCGTCGAACTGGGCGCCGATCGTGAGGACCGGATTGAGCGCGGTCATCGGCGCCTGCGGGATGAAGGCGATGGCGCGGCCGAGCAGCGCACGCCGCCGCGCCGGCGCCATGGTCAGCAAATCCTCGCCTTCAAACAGGAGCGCGCCGGCCGTTATGGCAAAGCCCGGCGGCAAGAGCTGCGCAATGGCGCGGCCGACCATGGTTTTGCCGGCGCCGGATTCGCCGACCAGGCCGAGAATTTTTCCCGGCGCGAGCTGGAACGATAGCGCCCGGATGGCCGGCACGGTCGCTGCGCCGATGCGGGCGCTCACGGTCAGATCGCGGGCTTCGAGCGCCAGCACGGCTTAACGCTCGGCTTGCGCGAGCCGCACGTCGAGCGTGCGGCGCAGTCCGTCGCCGAGCAGATTGAAGGCGGCGACAGCGAAGAAGATGGCGAAAATCGGCAACAGCAGATTCCACGGCGACTGATAAACGTATTGCCGGGCGTCGGCGATCATCTGTCCCCACGCCGCCTGGTTGGGCCCGACGCCAAGCCCGACGAACGACAAGATCGCCTCGACCACCACCGCAATCGCCATTTCCAGGCTGAACAGCGTGATCAACAGCGGCAAGGTCGCCGGCAAAATCTCGCGCACGATGGTCTGCCAATGCGAAAAACCCAGCAGCCGCGCCGCGGCGACGTAATCGTGGCGCCGCACGATCAGCACCTCGCTGCGCAGCACGCGGCAGAACCGGGTCCAGTCGACCAGCACGATGGCGAGAATGACGCGATCGAGACCAACGCCGAGCCCGACCATGAGAATGAGCGACAGGATAACGGGCGGAAACGACATCCACACGTCGACCAGGCGGCCGATGATCCAATCGACGGCGCCGCCGAAATAGCCGGCAATATGCGCCAGGATCGTGCCGATGATCATGGCGCCGAACGAAGCGAACACGGCGACCAGCATCGCGGTGCGCGCGCCGTAAATCAGCCGCGACAGCACATCGCGGCCGAGACTGTCGGTCCCAAGCAGAAAACTTGGATCGCCGTCCGGCGCCCAAGCCGGCGGCGTGAGGATCGACAACAGATTCTGCTCACCCGGATCGTGCGGTGCGATAAAGCCGGCGAATATCGCGCAGACGCCGAGGCCCAGCACCATGGCGAGAGCGAGCAAAACCCGCGGCGAACGCAGCGCATGTGCCAGCGATCCTGCCATCAGCGCACCCGCAATTTCGGATTGAGCACGACGTAAAGGCTGTCGACGACGGTATTGATCAACAGCACAGCGACGCAATAGGTCAGCCCAATCGCCTCAATGAGCGGTAGGTCAGCGTTGCGTACCGCATCGACCATCAGGTTACCCATGCCGGGGTAGGAATAGATCACCTCGACCAAGAGCGTGCCGCTGAACAGAATACCGAACTGCACGCCGGCGAGCGTCAAGGTCGGCAACGCGGCGTTCTTGAGCGCGTGGCCGAGCAGGATTTGCCGCTCGGAGAGACCGCGCAGCCGCGCCTGCTGGATGTAGTCCTCGTGATAGACGTCGAACAGGCTCGAGCGCAGCACGCGCATGATGGCCGGCGAGAAGGCGAGCCCGAGCGCCAAAGCCGGCAGGATCAGATGCCGAAAGGCGCTGGCGAAGACATCAAGACGGCCGACCAGCAGCGCATCGATGAGGAGAAATCCGGTGACGTGCGGCTGCGGCAGGTTCGGCGACACCGCGCCGGTGAACGGCAGCGCGTGCAGCGCAACGCCGAACACGAACAGCAGGATCAGGCCCCAGAGAAATTCCGGAATCGACAGCAGCAGAATTGAAACAATGTCGGTGACGGCCTCGAACCAGGTGCCGCGCAAATGGAAAAGCAGAAGTCCGCCGCCGAGGCCGAAAATCGCCGCCAGCACCATGGCGGCGCCGGCCAGTTGGATCGTTGCCGGCAACGTGGCGGCGACCAGCGATCCGGCCTCGCGGCCGAACTGGATGGAGCGGCCGAAATTGCCGTGCAACGCGTCGGACAGCCAGATCAGATATTGCTCGGGCAGCGGCCGATCGAGCCCCATCTCGCGACGCTTGGCCTCGATCTCGGCGATGGTCGCGGTCGTCGGCAGCGACATCGCGGCCGGATCGACCGGAAGGAGCCGCAGCACGCAGAACAGCAGCGCCGACACCACGAGCAGGATCGGAACGGCCGCAAGCAGCCGACGCGCGACGAGTTTGGCGACGATAACGAGCATGGTCCCGCGCTCACGTCGTCGCGCGCGCCGCTGCGCGCCGCATCAGCTCCATTGCAGAGTTTGCGGCAACACCCAGCCGTTGCCGTATTTGGTGTATTGCAGATTTTTCTTGCGCACGACGGTCAGTACGCTCTGCAGCAGTGGGATGGTGGCGCCTTGTTCGACGGCAAAGCGCTCGACGTCGCGATAACCCGCGATCCGCGCGTCGTAATTGGCGACATTGAACAGCTTCAACACCTTGCCGCCGACCGCCTCGTCCTTCCAGGCCGAGAATGGCATTTTTGGATTGAGCAGATAGCCGCTGAAAATCTCCGGATCGCCGGTGGCGTTGTCCCAGCTGTACAGCGTCGCCTCCGGCAGCTTGCTGGCGCGATTGAGTTCGAAGTACTTGGCGTATTCGATGATCTGGAGGTCGGCGGCGATGCCGACCTTCTGCCACATCTGCACGATGGCGCGCGCCATGTCGTAATCGCTCGGAAACTGGCCGTTGGTTGCAGCCAGCCCGATCTTCACCGGATTGCTCGGGCCGTGACCGGATTTTGCCAAAAGCTGCCTTGCGAGTTCCGGATCGTATTTGAAGCTGAAATCGGGCAAATAGCCGGGCGAGCCGGGCGTGGCGACCACCGACAGCGGCACCGCCGCGCCACCGTAGAACGCCTTCGACAACGCCGCCTTGTCGATCGCGTGATGGGCGGCGAGCCGTACGTTCTGATCGGCGAAATTCAGATCGGCGCGCACCTGCAAAAGAATCACGCGGGTGATCGGATTGAGCTCCGCCGCGAATCCGCCCTCACTCTGGAAACGCTGCACCTCCCGCACCGGAACGTTGAGCGTAAAATCGGCCTGGCCGGACTGGATCGCGGCAACCCGCGCCGAAGGATCCTTGATGATCTCGATGGTGACGCGCGCCACCTTGGCTTTCGGTCCCCAATAACTGTCGTCGCGCTCGAGCACGATGCGCGAGTTCAGCTCGTATTCGGCGAGCCTGTAGGGCCCGGTGCCGACCGGTTTTTTCAAAAAATTATCCAGGCCGCCGGATTCGATGTATTTCTTCGGCACGATGTAGCTGCCGAGAAACGCCATCCATTGCGGCGCGGTCGGGTCCGGCGCGCTGAATTTCATCGTCGCCTTGGAGGGCGATTCGATGACGATGTCGTCGACCCTCTTCCATGAATTGGCAGTGTCGAGTTTGACGCCGGACCGGATGCGCTCGAGGAAAGTGTAGCGAAAATCCTCGGTGGTCATCTTGTCGCCGTTGTGGAACGTCACGTCGTCGCGCAGCTCGACCGCCATGCTGGTGGCGTCCGGCGCCAAGGTCCAGTTTTTGATCAGATGCGGTATGAGCTTGAGCTGCGGGTCCTGGTCGAGCGGCTGATCGTACACCGCCTTGAAGATCGGCTGCGCGTCGGGGGTGAAACGCTGGTTGGGGTCCCACGAGGGCACGTCGTTCGGCCAGCCGATGGTGGCGGTGTCGCCGGCGGCGGCGGCCGGACGCACGAATGGCGCCGCAAGGCTCGCGGCCGTGGCTATTTGCAAGAACGCCCGCCGCTTCAGCTTCAAACTCATAGTGTGCTTCCCCATCTGTTCCTCACCCTGAGGTGCGAGCGCAGCGAGCCTCGAAGGGCGAGGCCCCAGCGCCTCGGCCTCATCCTTCGAGGCTCGCGCTGGGCGCGAGCACCTCAGGATGAGGTCGCGGGTTGGTACGAGCCGTATTATACCGGCAATTGGCGGCGTGTCCGCCGCTGGAACTGATCATCTCAAACTTTGGCAGCGGGGGCCTTTTGGCGATCCCAGGCTTGGCCGCCGACGCCGCGTTCGCGCAGCTTGTACTTTTGCACCTTGCCGCTTTCGGTCGTGGGCAGCGCATCGACGAACTCGATGAAGCGCGGCACCGCGAACGCGGCAAGGCGCGGGCGGCAAAATTCGCACAGCGTGCTTTCAGTGAGCCGGCTGCCCGGCCGCAGCACCACTGCGGCCATCACCTCATCCTCGGCGAGTTCGGACGGCACCGGAAACACCGCCGCGTTGCCGACGTCGGGATGGCTGAGCAGCACCTGCTCCACCTCGAACGATGAGATGTTTTCGCCGCGCCGGCGGATCGCCTCCTTGAGGCGATCGACAAAGCGGAATGAGCCGTCGGCGTCGCGGATGACGCGGTCGCCGGTGTGAAACCAACCGCCGCGGAAGGCGGCCGCGGTCTGGTCCGGCATCTCGAAATACCCGGTGGCGAAGGCGAGCTTTTCGTCGGCGTGCACGATCAATTCGCCAGGTTCGCCCGGTCGCGTGTCGGCGCCTGATGGATCGAGCACGCGAACGGCAAAGCCTTCGCGTACGCTGCCCATGCTGCCGGGGCGCTGCTCGGCGGCGGTCCCGCCGATGACGAAATTGGTTTCGGTCGAGCCGTAGCCGTCGAGCAATGCGATGCCGGTGCGTTCGGCGAAGGCGCGATGCAGGTTGGCCGGTACGCCGGGCGCCAGTGCGCAGCGCACGGTGTGGCGGCGCTCGTCCGCCGATGCTTCTTTGGCGAGCAGGATCGGCACCATGGCGCCGAGCAGATAGGTCACGGTGGCCTTGCGCTCGATCAGCCGCTGCCAAAAAAGCGAAGCGGAAAAGCGCGGCTCGGCAATCAGCGTCGCGCCGCACAGCAACGCCTGATGAAACGTGCCGAGCGCGTTGGTGTGGAATAGCGGCAGCGACGTCGAGAGCACGTCGCCTTCGCGAAGCTCAAGATTGCGGATGCCGTGAAACCCCCACCAGAAATATTGCGCGTGCGGACAACAGACGCCCTTCGACAGCCCGGTGGTGCCGGACGTGTAGAGTATCGCGAGTGTTTGCTCCGGGTCGGTGACGCCTGATGCGATGGCGTCGCCACGTCGCAGCAGCAACGCAACAACGACCTGCTCGAACTGCGCCGCGACAGCATCGCCGATCAGGCAAATGCGCTGCAGTGCCGTTGCGCCGAGATCGACGAGGCTCAGCGCGTCCAACAATTCCGCTTCGACGATCAGCAGCCGCGCGCCGGAATTTTGCAGAAAATGCGCAAGCTGCGGCCCGCGTGACGCAGTGTTGATCGGCACCGCCACCGCGCCGAGCCAGGCGCAGCCGAGAAAGCTCTCGATGAATTCGGCGCGGTTGCCGCACATCAGCGCCACGCGATCGCCGGAGTTGATGCCGGCATTCGCGAGCGTGGCGGCGAAGCACGCCGCGAGCGGCACGGCTTCCTCGAAACTGATACTGACATCGCCGGCGACGAACAACGGACGATTGCCGAAGCGGCGCGCTTGCCGGGTCAGCATCGCAGGAAGCGTGCGTTCGCCAGGCGGAAATGCAGCCAAGATTTCTGCAGCGTTCATCGGCGCCGCGTCCTCGCACGGCTTGTCTTCGATTTTTTGCGCGCAACGCGCGCCACAGCAGGAGCGGGCATCGACTGCGGCACCAGCGCGATCACCCGCAACGGGCTGCCGCTGCCTTCCTTGATCTTCAGCGGCGCCGCGATCAGCACCGATCCAACCGGCGGCAACAGGTCAAGATTGGTCAGGCATTGCAGGCCGAAACGGCCGGACCCGTGCATATAGTAATGACACGGGTAGGGCGGCTTGAGGTGAAAGGCCTGGCCCGCATCGGTGCCGATCGCTTCCGATCCGAAGCCCAGCACGCCGCGCTCTTCGATCAGAAAGCGCACGGCGTCGGTGTTCGGTCCGGGCGTGTGTTGCCCGGTTTCGTCGATGTTCTGGTAGGCGACCGGATCGGTGCGCTTCGACCAGTCGGTGCGCATCAGCACCCATGATCCCGCCGCGATGCGGCCGTGCCGGCGTTCCCACTTCCGAAGGAAATCGACGGAGAGCAGAAAGTCGGGATCTGACGCGGCCTCGTGCGAGCAATCAAGCACGCAGGCCGGTGCCACGAATTTCTCTGCCGCAATCGTGTCGGTCGAGTTGTCGGGCAGATGGCGGCCGGAAATCCAATGGATCGGCGCGTCGAAATGCGTGCCGGTGTGCTCGCTGCAGGAGAAATTATTCCAGTACCAGCCCGGCCCGCGCGCGTCGTAGCGCGACGCTTCCTCGATGCGGAACGGCCAGGCCTGGCCCATTTCGGGCGGCAGGACGATCTGGGGAAAGTCCGGTGACAAAGTTTGCGTCAGATCGACGATGCGGATGCGGCCGCCGGCAAGCTCGGCCAGCAATCGGGACAGAACAGTGTCGCTCATCAGATCCTCGATCAAATTGTCTCGCCGCGGTTTTATGGCTGCGGCATCGCTGCAAGCTCGCGCTCCAGCGCCTTGGGATTGTCGCGCCAGCGCTCGAGCCAATCCTGCGCGACGTTGCCGGGAAAAACGTCTTCGGCGCCGCCGCGCAACGCCGCAACGATGTCGGCAGCGAGCCGGGCAGGGGCGATCTTCGGCGGCGGCAGCGTCTGATTCCATTCGTCGTCGATCGGGCCGGGAAACACATTGACGATGCGCACGCCGGTCGGCGCCAGTTCGGCGCGCAGGCATTGCGCCAGTGATAGCGCCGCGGCCTTCGAGGCCGAGTAGGTGCCGTGCGGCGGGAAATTCGACAGCGCGAACACTGAGAGCACATTGACCCAGGCGACCGCGCTCGATTGGCCGTCGGCGCCGCGCGCCCGCATGGCCGGAGCGAATTCCTGGGCGAGGCGCAGGAGGCCGAAATAGTTGACGTCCATCTCGGCGCGCGCGGTCTCGATGCCGTCGCGCGCCGCAATGCCGAAATTGCGATGATGGTCGGCATTGTTGATCAAGATATCGACGCGGCCGCCGATCTCGCCGGCAAGCTGTTTGACGGCGCGCGAGTCGGTGAGGTCAAGCGGCACGACCGCGACTTGCGGCAGAGCCTTGATGCGCTCGAAGCCGGGCGGCTTCTTCCACGGCTCGGCCTCGCCGGCCCACACCAGATCCACGCCGGCATCGACCAACGCTTCGACCAGCGCCTGGCCGAGCGGCGCCTTGGCGTCGGTGACCAAAACCTTGCGGAATTTCGGATCGCAGGTTAGTTCGCGCAGCTCGCGATCGTCGGCCATGTGCGGGGTGTCCTTGTCGGGAAGCGCCACCAGCGCCGCTTGTCCGGCGCGGTCGAGATGAGCGCGCACGCGCACGCGCGTCGGCGCCGCCGCGCAATCGCCATGCAGATGGGCGACGACGAGTGGCCCGCTGTCGAGCTTCACGAGGCCGAGCCGCCACGGCATGCGCTCGCGGAAGAACAATTCGTGGCTGTGGCGCAGCGTGGTTTCGGCGACGAGCTCGCCGTTGCCGTCCTGGACGCGCCAATCGAGCCGCGGCGACAGGCAGGCGCGGCAGGCCTCGCGCGGCGGATATTGCACCGTGCCGCAATCGCGGCAGACCTGCAACTCGAAGCGGCCGCGCGCTGCGGCTGCGGTCAGGCCGAGTGCGACGCGGCTGCGCGCCGCCGGTGGCAACGTCGGCAGGCGCGTGCGCAATATCGGATTTTTGCGCGGCGGCCGCACCAGAGGACGGGTCATCGTCTATCGCCCCGCTGCGAGGATGGCGGCGCCGCTGCACAGGCCGCGGTCGTAATTGATCATACCGAAGCCGCTTGCGAGGCCAAGCCGCGCGTTGTCGACCGCGGCGCCGAGCGGTTTTCGCGTGACCTGCCGAATGATCTCCACCAGCCCCAGAAAGCCGCCGGCCGCGCCGGCCTGGCCGCCCGACAATTGGCCGCCCGACGTATTGAGCGGAAACGAGCCTGCTGCGGTGAAACTTTCGCGACGGACGAAATCAGGTCCTCCGCCTTTGTCGCAGAAACCCAAATCTTCGAGCTGCATGAGCGTGATGACTGGATAATCGTCGTAGGCCGCGAGCACATCGATGTCCTTCGGCCCGACGCCTGCCTGGGCGTAAAGCTCGTCGCGGTCGAGCGCCCAGCCGCCGCGATACTGCACGGGGTCGTCCGGGAACGCGTTGTGCCGTTCGATGGTGGCTAGGATGCGCGCATAGGGCAGGCCGAGTTCTTCCGCGGCGGCGCGGCGCAGCACCAGAAACGCTTCGGCGCCGGCGCAGGGCATGACGCAGTCGTAGAGCCGCAGCGGGTCGGCGATCAGCCGCGCATTGAGATATTCGTCGAGCGTCAGCGGCTTCTTCATCAGGGCGTGGGGAAATTGCAGCGCGTTGGCGCGCTGGGCGACGCAAAGCTTGCCGAAATCCTCGCGCGTCGCGCCGTAAATGCGCATGTAATAGGCGGTGAGGAACGCAAAGCTCGCATTGGCGCCGCCCGCGCCGTAGGGATAGACCGCGTCGCGGGCGAACTGGCTGAAGGTCGCGAGATTGAGCCGGAACGAATGGGTGTGGTTGGTATCGCCGGCGATACAGGCGACCATGTCGGCGTCGCCCGATTGCACCGCGCGCGCGGCGCGGCGCAGCGCGACGATGCCGCAGGCGCCGCCCATCGGAATGTGATCGAGCCAGCGAAGTGTGAGGCCGAGATGCTGGGTCAGGCCGACCGCGGTGTCGGGCGCCAGCGTGAAGCTCGACACGCACAAGCCGTCGAGCTGGTCTTTGCTCAGGCCGGCGCGCTTGATGAGCGCGGCGAGCGCCGCGGCAAGAAACCAGTGCGCGCCGCGGATCGAGTAGCGCACATACGGCACCGTCACCGGAGCGGCAACGACCACGTCAT